>CAZNUF010000001.1:0-24961 GCA_964576125.1 uncultured Ruminococcus sp.
AAACGACTGGAAAATCCGCATTGCGCTTGTCGTTATGCTCGACTACTATCTTGAAGATGAATACATTGACGATGTTTTAAAGCGGTGCGACAGTGTAAAGAGCACATATTATTACGTAAGTATGGCTAAGGCGTGGCTTGTTGCAACAGCACTTGCAAAATGCAAAGACAGGACAATGGAGTATCTGCACAACAACTCGCTCGACGATGAAACCTTTAACAAGGCAATTCAGAAATGCATTGAAAGCCGAAGAATCGACGACGATACAAAAGCATATCTTCGCACGCTGAAACGTGCGAAAATGTAAAATCCCCACCCGAAAAGGTGAGGATTTTGTTGTTATAGAATACTTCTTTTTATTCATCAAGTGCTCTTTTAATTATCTCACTAAATCATGGTAAGTGTTATCCAGTCAAAGCGGAATAAAAAATAATACGGTGCGGTGATTAGTGCGATTATCAGCGCAGAAATAAGCCTCTGCTTTTTTGACAGGTCGGTTTCAGTCAGTACCTTTGAATAACAGAATACGAATGACAGGAGCATTAAAACTGCAACGCTGAAGATGAGAATAATCAAATCCGGTAATTCATACGGTGACGCAGTAAGAACAAAGAGAAACGAGCTCAAACTAATCAGCCAGTCAGCAGCACCGTTTTGTATTATGTCGCTTACAAACAATGCGATTGAGCCAATACCAAATCCGATTAAATCAGCCAGATAACAGTACCAAAACGCACGTCCGAATATTTCGCTGAAAATCAAATAGTCGGTATTCCTGTAAATAACCGATACCGTCTTAACCGCAATGCTGTTAGTTATAAGTTTGATAATCAAGTTGATTATCAAGCATAAAAAGGTTGAAAAAACAAAAAGTAAAATATATTGTCCCATAACGCCCTCCGTTCATTGTATTGCAAATCAGCTTAATTGCACTATATGTTATATTACAATTTAATTATATCATTATGCTTTTGAGATTGCAATATATTTAAATCTGACAGTACAACTTTGTTATGATATACAAACAGCAGGCGTTTGATTTGTAGAATTTGACAGAGAAAAAACAGCTCCCCTCATAAAAGGAAGCTGTTAAAATGTTTTTTGATATATATTAAAATCTTAAAAAAGCTCGCCGTCGGGGGACTCGCTGTCGTCCTCGGTTTCTTCGTCGGCAGAGGTGAGCTCTTCCTTAAGCTCCTCGGCTTTGTCCTCAACCTTTTCTGCGGTTTCTTCAGTCTCGTTCTTAATTTCGTCAACGGCAGTCTTTACCTGTGCTTCAATGCTCTCAAAGGGCGACGACTTATAGTCGCTCTCGTTTGAGCAGGCTACGGTGATGTCAACAACTTCACTTGAGCTAAACTCCTTTTCCTCGTCGGGATTGCCGTAGAAAATGTCGTTCTGACTGTCTACAATCTTTCTGTAGCACTCTCTTGCTCTGGCAATCTTCGCCTTTGACTTTTCTATTACCTCAAAAAGCTTTTCCTGATTTTCGGCAGAAACTGCTTTGCCGTGTTTCTGTGATTCGTAAAGCTGTTTGCCGAGGGCGATGTACGCTCTGTTCATAAGCTCGCTTTCGTTCTTCATAACAAGTCTTAATCTGTTGAGCTTTGCATTTGTTCTGTTCTTCTCAACAATTGACTGTGCAACAGATGAAATAGTGTCAACTGCCGTGCTGACAGTTCCTTTTACAGTATCAAAAATCATCATATCAATTCTCCTTGCAATAAACGCACGTTGTGCGAAATTAGGTTTTAGTATTAATAATTATATTATTATTATGACAGATATTTTTGATAAAATCAACATTTTTTTAAAATTTACTTGTGAAAATCACAGTCAATTGATATAATTAACTGTAAAGAGGTGTCAGATATGCCCGATAACATAGTAAACAAGGCTATTGTCTGCCCAATGTGCGGTGAGCTGGGCAAGGCAGAAATATACACAAGCGTGAACACAACCTTAAATAAGGCTTTGAGAAGCAAGGTGCTTGACGGTGAGCTTTTTTCGTGGCGCTGTCCGTCGTGCAATTACAAAGCAAGGCTTAATTATCCGATTTTGTACAACGATATGAAAAACCGTTTTATGGTTTATCTTATTCCGAAAATTGACCGCTATCAGCTATGCGATAGGGAGCTTGAAGAAAAGTACAGCAACCTGCGTAACATCAGCAAGAGGATTACCGCCGATTTCAACTCATTCAAGGAAAAGATTTTTATTTTTGAATCGGGGCTTGACGATATGGCGGTTGAGCTTACCAAGCTTGCAATAAGCCAGACGGTTTCCAAAAAGCTCGGCGGTGCGGAGATTATTGACGGTTACCTTTCGATGTACGACAGGGAAACAAACACGATGGGCTTTACATATTTTGCAGGCGAGGAAAGAAAGCCGTATGTGCAGACCGCAAGGCTCGAAATTTACGGCAAGTCAAAAGATATTATCGACAGATTTGCAATCAAGGACAAAAAGCTGAAGGGCTTTATCAAGATCGACAAGGAATGGGCGGAGAATATTCTGTACCGCTACAAGCGTGCAAAGCACATTGAAAAGCTGAACAAGCTTAAAGAGTGAGCTGATTAATTCGGAATTGACGGTTGCTTCGCTCCGAATTTAATTACAAAATATAACTGTTGTTTTACAAAATGATTAATGATATTATAACTGTTTTTGAACGAAAATTTAATAAATTCGCAGACACAACCGAGGCTTTTACCACACGTTTTATCCGTGATGAGGACTCGGCTATCGGCACGCTTTGCTTTAACCGTTTCAATGTTGAGTTTGAATACTGCCTTGAATGCGGCGGTTCGGTTGAAAAAAGCGGTCTGAACATAATCGTTGACTTCTCGAAACGCTGTAAATTCCCGATAAAATGTATGATGTACGACATTATCGGACTGTTTGACAACGACAATTTTGCCTGCTGGTTCTACTGCTTTATCGAAAATGAACAGCGAATGGAAAAATGCTTTGACAGGCTCGCAGAGGATTTTGAGAAGGTTTATCCTAAATTAAAAAAATTTGCAGACTCCGATAACAATATGGCTCAAATTCAGGAGGTACTGCGTAAAAACGTCCTCAAAACAGTCGGAATCGACTTTGAAAAGGATATAGTCAGCGAGCTTGAAAACGGCGAAATCGTAAATGTTGACGAGGTGTACGAGTATCTTTTCAGCCTTTATTTCGGGTTTGAGCAGTGCGCCTTTGCGTCTGATGAATACCGTGATTTTCTCGCAGGCGACTACAAAAAAGCTCAAAGAAAATACGAAAAGAAGAAAAAACGCCTTGCATACGAGGATAGACTGCTTGAATATATTGAGAATTGCGACAATCCTGCGCCTGTTTCGGGCGAGGCATATGAGTGCCTTAAGGGCGGGTTAAAGGAATATCACGGTACAAGCGGCTTTGTTCCCTATTTTGCCTCCTGCGGTCTGCTGTTGATTCCTTTTCTCGCCGTGTGCATAGGAATGTACTACGCAATTTCGGGAATACTTTATCACTCGGCTCTCTACGCAAGTCCGCTTGAGCCGTACAACGCATTATACTGTATAATCCCTGCGATTTTTTGCAGTTTTATCGCCGCATATTTTCTGAAAGAAAGCATTTACCGCAAATTTTTCAAGAATAAATATCAGAAAATGAAGGACTACGATGCGATTTTCAACTCCGAAAAATCGAAAAAAAGAATGAGGGTTATACTTTATATTTTCTACCTTGTCGCTCTTGTTTTTGTGTTTTTCAGCGCAAACAACGGGATTGCAGTTTACGAAAACGGTGTAAACGTCAACAGCCACTATTTTGACGTGACAGGCAATTTTTACAGCTACAGCGACATTGTATGCCTTGACGCCGAACCTGACGGCAACATAGGAAAATATGACCTTTACCTCGACGCTGACGACAGCATTAATATCGGAATGTATGCCGACCGCAACGATATGGAGAAAAAAATTATTCCTGTTCTTGAAAGCAGACAGGTTGAAATTATCCGCAACAGTACGGAGTGACAGAATGAATTATAAAAATATTTTTGACGCACACGCCCATTATGACGACAAGTGGTTTGACGACGACCGTTCCACTTTGCTTGACAGCATAAAAAGCAAGGGCGTATGCGGAATTGTGAACAACTCGGTTGATTTGAAAACTGCCGAAAAGTGCATTGAATACGCAGAAAAATACGACTTTATGTATGCCGCAGTCGGCTTTCACCCCGAAAATCTTGACGATATGCCGAATGATTATCTCGACAGGCTATCAGAGCTTTCAAAGCACGAAAAGGTTGTTGCAATCGGCGAAACGGGGCTTGACTACCACTGGGACATTCCGAAGGAAAAGCAAAAAAAGGTGTTTGAGGAGCAGATTAAGCTTTCGCTTGATTTAAAAATGCCCCTTGTCGTTCACGACAGGGAGGCTCACGGTGATACGTTTGATTTGCTCAGGAAATACCGTCCGAATGCGCTTGTGCACTGCTTTTCGGGAAGTGTGGAGCTGATGAGAGAGGCAGTACGGCTTGGAATGTACATCAGTCTGGGCGGAGTTGTTACCTTCAAAAACGCCCGCCACAGCATTGAGGTTGCGTCTGAAATTCCGATTGACAGACTTCTGCTTGAAACCGATGCACCGTATATGGCGCCCGTACCTTTCAGGGGTAAGCGCTGTGACAGCTCTATGATTTTGTATGCGGCTGAAAAAATCGCCGCCGTTCGCAATATGGGCGTGCAGGAGGTACTGAATATCACCTGCGAAAATGCAAAAAGATTTTATAATATTGAGTAATAGAAAACGGACTGTTGCAAAATGAATTTGCGACAGTCCGTTAATTTTTAAGTAATATTTAACTGCTAACTCTTTTGTACATTCGCCTGTAAAGTAAAAACAGTCCAAGTGAAACAAGCAAAAAGAACAGTGAAATGAACAATACTGCAGTGCATACGCTGTTTGCAGACTGAACAAACATATTGTACAAGGCACGTGAATCAATATTTAGGTGCGAAATCTTACCCGAAAGCATAAGATATGCAGGAATTATTCCCAGCGACAGAAACGCACCTGATGTTGCATAATAGGTATATTTGACAGCCCTGTGCTTCCAATTGTTTCCGAGGAAAAACACAAGGCAGATAATTGCGCCGAGCACGGCAAGCGCAGCAAGTATAAACGGCATTGCATTTTTTGCAGTCAAAAAGTAAGCCGAAAGCGTTGAAAACAACGGGATTTCAAGAGAAGAACGGTAAATCTGAGCCGCTTTATTGACAAGATAATCACGACTTTTTCCGTTGACTTTTTTAATATTATTTTCCTCAATATACTTATCAAGAGCAGCGTTAAAGCTCTGCTTAAAATCAGTTGCGTCTATCTTTGCGCCGTTGCCGGAATAGTAATTGTCGAGATACTCTTTTGTGTCATCACACAACATAACCTCGTCAACGAAACTGTCAAAGAACTTTTCGTCAAGTCCACTGGCATATCCAAGGTCGATAAGACTTGTTGTAATTTCTTCACGCTTGTCAATAAAATAGTTCGAGAAGTTCATATTGTCAAAAATAAACTCCGAATTAAACAGCGTAGCCTCAAGCACCGTACAGACTGACAGCAAAAACAAAATCAAAGTCAGCAAAAACGAAAGCACGATAAACACAGCGTTTCTTACTCTTGAAGAAAAGGGTTTATTAGACATAATTACTCGCCCTCCCCTGTGCTTTTATCAATCGGAGTTCCCGAAACAAGCTCTGCATAGACGAAAAATCTGTTTTCTGTAAGTCCGAGCTCGTCAAACGGGTAGCAGGTATACATAATCAGATTTTCATAACCAGCGTTTAAGTCATAAGCAGTCCTGTCTGTTGCCTTTTTTACGGCTGTACCGGTAATGCGGTACTCGTAATTGCCGTAGCTTGTGCGGATAACAACAGTCTGTCCTTTTTCGGCATATTTAAGTCCGTTGAAATAGGTGTTATTATGACCTGCAACAAGAATTGTTCCGCCGTAGCCGGGGATAAAGCTGCCGTTGTAAATTCCGACTCCGTTGCGAAGTGCAACCTCACCGTCCCCGAAAAACAGCTTGTTATCAATTCCGCATTCCTCAATGATAAGCTCGCCAAACTGATTTCCGTAGTTCGGGTATTCAACAGCTTCATTTTTTACAAAAGGTTTTTTATCTTCTTTGGTTACTGTTGGTAAAGTCGAGTCCTCCGAAACAGGCACAAAAATATTCTCATAATCGGTGGAGTAATCTTTTTCGTTGTCGGAAAAGAACATTCCTGCCGCCGAAAAAACAGTTGAAAAGCCCGGAGCAAGCGCAAGATAAAGCACAAGATATGTTCCGAACAAAAAGATAATGGGAAGAATTAAAAAACTCTTCCCATAAATTTTTTTATGCCTGTGTCTGCGTTTTGTATCAGACATATAAAATCAAGCTCTTTCTTTTTTAGTTTTTACAACAAACATTGTGCCGCCTGCTACGAGAACAACTGCAGCTACACCGAGTGCGATAAAGCCAAAGTAGTTAACGTTAGAACCGGTTGTCTTGATGGGGTTCTCCGAAACAGCACCTGATTTTGTAAGAGAAGGAGTTGCGCCGAAAACAACCTCGCCCTTAGGATCAAGGATTGTAATCTTTCTTGCTGTCTTGTCATATGACATCTTCATATCAAGAACAGCAACAGCCTTTTCGCCATATCCGAGAAGCTCCTGCTTTTGAGCAAATGTAAGGTCGCTGATGTTTGAAGCACCTGAGTTAGCAAGGAAAGTCTTACCTTCTTTGATAACAGCGATGATGCTGCTTGACTGTGCGTCTGTCATCTCGATTGTGTTGAAATAGTTCTCAGCCTGATTAACATACTCAGTGGGGATAGCCATTTCTCCGCCCTTCATTGCAACTGATGTCTTGAGTTCGTTAAGAACAGCCTGCTCGCTGCTGTTAATACCTGCTGCAAAAGCGGTAACTGCAGTAGCGGCAACAAGAATAAGTGCAACAAAAATTGCCGATATTTTTTTCATAATCTTCTACCACCTTAAATTTTATTTTGTACCAATAGATTTGTTAGTACATTACTGACATAATAAATCATTTTGATTTATAGGAGTATTATAGCACTACTTTTTGTATTTGTAAAGTGTTTTTTTGCTAAATTTTGCAAAAAATTGAGTGCTTCAATACGCAATCCGAGCAATCAGGTTATTTTTACCAAGACTTTTTTGTCCGAGAGTTTTGATTCACTTCCCTTTAAATTAAATATTTGATTCATAAAAATGATAAATTGTATTACAATTCAAAATTATTGCTCTTTTAAATTCAAAATTCACATATTTTTTGACCTTATTTTCGGTTTTTCTTGAAATTATTTATTCATTATTCATTTTACGATTGAAAAAGACGGTTTTTTATTATATAATAAATATATTATGGAATTTATGCGCTATTTTTCAGTTGTTCAGCGTTTGAAAATACTTTGATTTTTAGGAGTTTATTTTATGGAAATTTCATTCAAGGACATACTGCGGATTATCAAGAAAAACATTGTGTTTATTGTAATTGTTTCTTTGTTATTCTCTGTATGTTCATTTTTTATTACAAATTTTTTCATCAAAAAAACATATACCGCAACCGTTAAGCTTTATGTAACTACTGATTACAAAAATTCCAACAGCGGCGAGGATCTGAGTGCCTATAACTATTCCTCAAAGCTGGTTGCAACGTATATAGAGCTCCTTGACACAAACAATTTCTATGATGCGGTTTCCAAAACACTTAAGAGCAAATATACTGCATCCGAGCTTAAATCAAGAATTACTTTTACAAGCGTTGAAAGCACGGAAGTATTCAAGGCAGACATTGTTTCCGACAGTCCTGCCGAGGCAAAGAACATAGCCGACGCAGTTTCCAAAACTGCTCCGACAACAATTTCCGGACTTTTAAGCAACAACTCAAAGCTCAAGATTGTTGACGAAGCCACCACTCCGCAAAAGCCTACCTCGCCGAATGTTACCAGAAACGTAATTATTGCATTTCTTATCGGACTTGTTATTTCAATTGTAATTTCCTTTATTCGTGATTACTTCGATGTAAAAATCAAATACGACGACGATATGACTACAATCAGCAATATTCCTGTGCTTGCCGCAATACCCGACTTTGAGTATTTTGCGAAAAATGTAAAGGCAGCACAGCCTCAGAAAAACTAACGGAGAGGTGATTAATTATGGCTAAAACAAAAATTGACCGTTCAATTGATACAGAAGCTCTCGGCTTTCAGATAAGAGAATCCTACAAAACAGCAAGAACTAACATTGCTTACTCAATAATTAAAAAAGGCTGTAAAAAAATTGCCTTTACCAGTTCCTCAAAGGGTGAGGGAAAAACCGTTACCGCTATGAACGTAGCCTCGGCTCTTGCACAGCAGGTTGACACAAAAGTGCTTGTAATTGAGTGCGACCTCCGTCGTCCTCACGTTCATTCTGCGCTCAAGCTTGCTCCTACACCCGGACTCACAAATTACTTAAACGACGAATGTACCGTTGAAGAAATTATCCGGTCCACAAAGCTTTCAAATATGAACGCCGTATGCTACGGCGCAGTTCCGCCCAACCCGTCGGAGCTGCTTGCAAGCGAGGCTATGGCTGACTTCATAAAAATGATGGAAAAGGACTACGACTATATCATTTTTGACACTCCGCCTATCGGCATTGTAATTGACGCCGTGCCGATTATCAAAGCGTCCGACGGCGTTGTTGTGGTTGTAAAAAACAACTCTACAACATATCCTCAGCTTAACAAAACACTTGAAATACTTGAGCGTTCGGGCGGTAAGACGCTTGGTATTATCATTAACAAGGTCAAGCCGGCAGAAACCAAAAAATATAAAAAGGGTTACGGCGATTATTCTTACGGATATTACGGATACTAAATTTTTCGGCTGTCGCCTTTAGTAAGATAAACTATAATTTGCCGAGTGTCTCGGCTCGCAAATCGAGTGGAAAAGTCAGTTTGTTTGGAGAAAATTGCAGCCCGAATTTTAAGTTAATATATAGGTAACGTTTCGGGACGTCAGGGATGCCGTCCCCTACGGCGATACAGGAAACGTTTGTTTAATAACTGTAGGGAACGACCCCTGTGTCGTTCCTAAATGACATTCATCTAACTTATGTAGGAACGACACAGGGGTCGTTCCCTACAATAAATAAAAATACAAAATTCACACCTGCGGCAATGCCGCATATAAATAAATTCGGGCATTAAACTTTTGAATTATTACAACCTATCCACTCGCCCTCAATTCCGCATTAAGCATTCCGAATTCCGCATCAAAAAAATAAATCCCGACTTTCATTATATAGATTCAGGCTGACAGCTGACTTTTATTAACGTGAAAAATTGAGTAAATATGGATACAGCAATGGAAAAAAGAAATTTTGATACTGCAAAAGTGACAAGTAAATATGTTGCAAACAAGCCTGTTTACGATTTCGTAAAACGGTTTTCCGATATTATTTGCTCGGCAATAGCAATTATTCTGCTTTCTCCGTTTTTCATTATTATAACTATTGCAATAAAGGCAACAAGTAAAGGACCGGTTATTTTTGTACATAAAAGAGTGGGCAAAGGCGGAAAGGAAATCGGCATTTACAAATTCAGAAGTATGGTAATGAACGCCGAGAAGCTTATTGAAAATTTCACACCTGAACAAAAGGAAGAATTTCAAAAGAACTTCAAGCTCGAAAATGACCCGAGAATTACAAAAATCGGCAAGTTTTTAAGAAAAACAAGTCTTGACGAGCTTCCCCAGTTTTTCAATGTTTTAAAAGGTGATTTGTCAATAGTCGGGCCTCGTCCGGTTATGAAGATTGAAACAGAAATTTACGGCAACTACAAAGCTATGCTGTTAAGCGTAAAACCGGGACTTACGGGATTCTGGGCAGCTAACGGCAGAAGTGATACAAGCTACAAAAGGCGCAGGGCTATGGAGATTTACTATGTCAAAAACCGTTCTTTTCTTCTTGACATAAAAATTATTTTTAAAACGGTAATTTCTGTTTTTAAGGGCGAAGGCGCAAAATAAAAAATGTATTCTGATTAATTATTTACGGGGGCACCTGATGAAAGCAGTAATACTTGCAGGCGGTTTTGGAACACGAATTTCCGAAGAATCGCAGTTCAAACCAAAGCCGATGATTGAAATCGGAGAAATGCCCATCATCTGGCATATTATGAAGCTCTACTCCGCTTACGGAATAAATGAATTTGTAATCTGTGCAGGCTATAAACAGCACGTAATCAAGGAGTGGTTTGCCGATTATTTTCTGCACACCTCCGACATTACCTTTGATTTCACGCAGGACGACAAAATCATCGTTCACAACAAGCGTGCCGAGCAATGGAAGGTCACCGTTGTTGATACGGGACTTAACACTATGACGGGCGGCAGACTGAAAAGAGTTAAAAACTATATCGGCGACGAGCCGTTCTTTATGACCTACGGCGATGGCGTTGCCGACGTTGATATAGACGCTTTACTGGAATTTCATAAAAGTCACGGCAGACTTGCGACAATGACTGCAATCAAACCCGACAGCCGTTTCGGCGTACTTGACCTGTCCGATAATAATGAAGTAAAGGCATTCCGTGAAAAAAGCGCAGTTGATTCGGGCTACATAAACGCAGGCTTTATGGTGCTTTCTCCAAAGGTACTCGACTACGTTAAGGACGATACAATAATGTTTGAGCGTGAGCCTATGGAGCAGCTCGCCGCTGAAAATCAACTTATGTGCTACAAGCACGACGGATTCTGGCAATGTATGGATACCCTGCGTGACAAGGAAAGACTTGAAACGCTGTGGAATGAAAACAAAGCTCCGTGGAAGGTGTGGAACGACTGATGCAAAGCTTTTATAGAGGAAAACGTGTTTTTATTACGGGACATACCGGCTTTAAGGGAAGCTGGCTTTGCAAGATTTTATCAAATTGGGGTGCAGAGGTTACCGGCTATTCGCTTACCCCTCCGACTACCCCTAATCTTTTTGATACGGCAAATATCGGAGCTGACATAAACTCTGTTATCGGCGATATACGTGATTACGATTTGCTGAAAAAGGCGTTTGACGAGGCAAAGCCCCAGATTGTCCTGCACCTTGCGGCACAGCCGATTGTGCGTGACAGCTACAAAATGCCTGCGTATACATATGAAACCAACGTAATGGGAACGGTGAACATTCTTGAATGTGTAAGGCAGTCGGATTGTGTGAAATCGTTTCTCAACGTGACCACCGACAAGGTGTATGAAAATAAAGAGTGGCAGTGGGGTTACCGTGAAAACGAACCGCTCGACGGCTTTGACCCCTACTCAAACAGCAAAAGCTGCAGCGAGCTTGTCACTCACAGCTACAAAAATTCATTTTTTGCCGACGGCAGTGTGGCAATTTCCACCGCAAGAGCAGGCAACGTAATCGGCGGCGGAGATTTTGCAAACGACAGAATTATCCCCGACTGCGTTCGGGCGCTTGAAAAGGGCGAGGATATTGTGGTAAGAAATCCGTACTCCACACGTCCGTATCAGCACGTTCTGGAACCGCTCTATGCGTACCTTATGATAGCAAAGGCGCAGTATGAGGATATAAAATTTGCTGACTACTACAACGTAGGTCCCGACGAGTGCGACTGCGTGACAACGGGCGAGCTTGTCGATTTGTTTGTAAAATACACAGACGGAAAAATCAAGCGTGTTGACAAAAGCGAAGAAAACGCCGTTCACGAGGCTAATTTCTTAAAGCTTGACTGTTCAAAGCTCAAGTCCGTTTTTGGCTGGAAACCGCACTGGCACGTTACCGACGCAGTTGAAAAAACCGTTGAATGGTCACGTGTGTGGCTTGAAAAAGGCGACGTTCGCAGGTGTATGGACGAGCAGATAAACGAATTTTTAAATTGCAGTATTTAAAGTGGTGTAATTATGAATAAGGTTATCGTAACAGGAGCCAACGGCTTTGTGGGCTCAAACGTCTGCAAGGAGCTTGACTCAAGAGGAGTCAAAATTTTTGCAATTATCAAGGACGAAAACGAAAATATCGACAATATAAAAGAGCTTGAAAACGTGGAAATCGTTTACTGCGAGCTTTCCGAAATCGACTCTCTGACTGATAAAATCAGCGACAGGGATATTGACGTTTTCTACCACTTTGCATGGGTAGGCTCGGCAGGCCCTCTCAGATGTGACGAGGAAATTCAGCTTCAGAACGCTCTGTGGACTGCAAAGGCTCTGCGTACAGCCGACAAAATGAAGTGCAAAAAGTTTGTCAACGCAGGCTCGATTATGGAAAAGGAAACCTACACAGCCGTTTACACGCAGGAAAGCAAGCCCGGTTTGCCGTACATTTACGGCGCAGGAAAGCTAATTGCACGTTCAATCTGCAAGCCGATTGCAAACTCGCTTAACATTGACCTCTGCTGGGCGGTAATCACAAACGCCTACGGAGCAGGCGAATTTTCACCGAGATTTGTCAACTCAACAATCAGAAAAATTATCGCAGGCGAGCCGCTGCAATTTACTGCGGCTACGCAGAACTACGATTTTATCTATATTACCGACGTTGCAAAAGCCTTTGCCGCAATCGGCGAATACGGAATTGCAAACAAGGAATACACCATCGGAAGCGGCAACGCAAGACCTCTCAAGGAGTTTATTCTTGAAATGCAGCAATCACTTGCTCCCGATGCAGAGCCGATTTTCGGCGACGTACCGTTTACGGGCGTAAATATGCCGCTTGATGCATTCGATACAACCGACATTGAAACCGATTGTCACTTTAAGCCGTCTGTTTCGTTTGCCGAGGGCACAAGGCTGACAATGGAGTGGATCGAGTGCCTCGACACGCAATTCAATCAGACATATTGATATTGCAAAACCTTTTTGCCCGACCGTTACGCAACAGTTTACTATAAGTTAAAAATCATGGCGGACAATGTTCGCCTTTTTCGTTGTTTTTTAGGAGAAGATTTTATGATACAGAAATTTGAATTTTGCAAGACAGATTTTGACGGTGCATTTCTCATCAAGCCCTTCTGCGCAACAGATGTAAGAGGTGCGTTTATCAAGGACTACTCAAAGGAGGTTTTTGAGGCTAACGGTCTTGAACACAACCTCGCCGAGGTTTTCTACACCGTTTCTCACAAGGGCGTAATCCGTGCGCTCCACTTCCAGCGTGTTCACGAGCAGGCAAAGCTTGTAAGGTGCGTAAAGGGCAAGGTATTTGACGTAATTGTCGATTTGCGCCCCGACTCACCGACATTTAAAAGGTGGCAGGGATTTTATCTTTCCGAGGAAAATATGAACGAGCTTTACGTTCCCGAGCACTTTGCTCACGGATACCTTGTGCTTGAGCCGTCAGTTGTTTCGTACAAGTGCGGTGAGAAATTCTACGGCGAATACGACGACGGAATTATGTACAACGACCCCGATTTGGGCGTTGAGTGGCCGTTTGACGAAATAGGCGGAATCGAGAACCTTATTCTCGCCGACAAGGACAAAAATCTTCAGTCATTCAGAGAGTTTCAGGAAAAATATCTGTAAGGCACACACATCAATTGAATGGGGTACATTATGAACATTGTTTATTCAAGCTCCGACAGCTATGCGCCGATTGCCGGCGTTTCGCTGTTTTCACTTCTCGAAAGCAACAAGGAGTCGGAGGAAATCAATATTTATATTATTGACAACCATATAAGCGAAAAAAATAAAACAAAATTCAGAAAAACCTGCACAGATTTCGGTAGAAAGCTCACTTTTATCCCTATTTCCGACATCGAAAAGCTTGCAGGAACTACAATTGACATCGGCAGGTGGAACATAAGCACCTTTGGCAGACTTTTTGAGGCAAGCCTTCTTCCCGAGTCGGTTGAAAAGGTAATTCACGTTGACTGCGACACAATGATTATGTCATCTCTCGAGCCGCTCTGGAATACGGATATGGACGGCAAAATTGTTGCAGGTGCGCTTGATTGCATCGGCGACCACTACAAAGCCGAGGTAGGGCTTGCAAGCGACAGCACCTACATAAACGCAGGCAACATTGTGCTCAATCTGAAAAAAATCCGCACAGACGGCACAGAGGAAAAGTTCAAAAAATACATTCGTGAGCACTCACATCTTTCCTTTGTAGACCAGGCTGTTATCAACGCCTGCACAACTAACGATGAAAAAATAAGGCTTCCTCTGAACTACAATGTTTATTCAATGGTTTTCTATATCAAGTTCAAAAATCTGAAACACGTTAAGCGTGTCAGCAATTATTACAGTGAGAAAGAAGTGAAAAATGCCGTTGATAACCCCTGCATTGTGCATTTTACAACCTGCTTTATGGACGGAACACGTCCGTGGATGGAAAACAACGCCCATCCCCTGCTTTCAAAGTATCTTGACTTCAAAGGCCGCAGTGAATGGGCTGACGAGCCGTTGTGGAAGGACGACAGAAACGCAGTAAAAAAAGCGGCTTACAAAATGTTTAACATTCTTCCGCAGAGCTTTGTTGCGTGGTCAGTCGGCTTTGTTCACGATGTTATTATCCCCCTCAAAAACAAGTGAAAAAGTAAGGCAGAGGTATAAGATATGGAGCCCGTAAGAGTTTTACACAACATAGTATTAATGGACACAGGCGGAATCGAAACGCTTGTGATGAATTTATACAGACATATTGACAGAGAACAGCTTTTGTTTGATTTTCTCGTTCACAGACCGCAGGAGGGCTTTTACGAGCCTGAAATCAAAAGCTACGGCGGAAATGTTTTTCGCACACAGCCGTTTAATCCCCTCAAAACCGCAGGCTTTAAAAGAGAGTGTATGGAGATTTTTCAAAACCACCCCGAGTACAAGGTGCTTCACGCTCATCAGGAGCTGAATCTGTGGCCTCTTGAATATGCCCGCAAAGCAGGCATACCCACACGAATTGCCCACAGCCACAACGCAAAAACGGTTGTAAATCTGAAATACTTTTTCTTCCGCTATGAAAAGCTTTTCATAAAGAAGCACTGCACCGATATGTTTATGTGCTCGACTCCCGCAGGAGAATGGAGCTTTGGCAAAAAAGCAGTTGCCGACGGAAAGGTTCGTTTCATTAAAAACGGCATAGAAACAGAACGCTTTAAATTTGATGAAAACACAAGGCGTGAGGTAAGAGAAGAGCTTGGTGTGGGCGATAAAACCGTAATCGGTCATGTCGGAAGATTTATGCAGCAGAAGAACCACAAATTTCTTCTTGAAATTTTCAGCGTAATTCACAGGAAAAATCCCAACACTGTCCTTGCACTCTGCGGCGAGGGCAGACTTGAAGCTGAAATAAAGCAAAAGGCAAAAGAGCTTGGCATTGACGACAACGTAATTTTCCTCGGTGTGCGCAAGGACACAAACAGGATTTATCAGGCATACGATATGTTTTTATTCCCGTCGCTCTGGGAGGGACTTCCTCTTACCGGAATTGAGGCTCAGACAGCAGGACTTCCCGTACTTATGAGCGACATCATTACACCCGAAACAATTGTAACGGACAATGTAACAACCTTTTCGCTTTCAAACACAGCCGAACAGTGGGCAGACAAGGCAATTGACATTCTTTCGTCATACAAAAGATCCGACTGCCGAAATCAGGTTATTAAAGCTGGATTTGACATTCAGGAAACAGCCGATTGGCTCCAGAATTTCTATATTGAGCGCACCCGGAAGGCTGAGTTTCTGAAGAAAAACGACTAATTGCGGAGGACGAAATGAAAAAAATAGGATTGTGCTGCTGCTACAGGCATAATAACTACGGAAGTCAGCTTCAAAGCTATGCCACAACCGTTGAGATGAAAAACAGGGGCGTAAACTGCGAGGTAATAAGATACAACAAAAAGTGGACGCTCAAATTTATGCGTACAGCAAAAATATGGTCGCTCCCCTTTAACCGCATTCTCGTCAGCGAGTCGCTTATGATAATTAAAAAGAAGTTCTTTTTGGCACTGCATAAGGACGTAAAAAAGCAAAGTGATATAAGAAACCGCAAATTTGCGGAATTTTCGCAGACTCACTTTAAAAATCTTTCAGGGGTTTGCAACGGTTACGAGGAGCTAAAGGCTTTGGGTGCGTCATACGACGGCGTTTTTGTCGGCTCTGACCAGCTCTGGAGTCCCGGCGGAATAACAGGAAATTTCCACAACCTTATGTTCGTTCCCGACGATGTTCCTAAATTTTCTTATGCGGCAAGCATTGGCGTTTCTCAGATTCCACGCAGCAAGCGTAAGCTGTACAAAACCTTTCTTGACAGGCTCGACCATATAAGTATGCGTGAAAACGCAGGCAGCAAAATCGTTAAGGAGCTGACGGGGAGAGATGTTCCCGTTGTTGTCGATCCTGTTTTGCTTCTCACAAAAGAACAATGGGCAGAGGAAATTCCCGTTAAAAGGGTTTACGATGAGCCGTACATTTTTGCGTATTTCCTCGGTACCGATAAAAACAACCGTGAGCAGGTAAAAAAGCTTCAGGAAAAAACAGGTCTTAAAATTGTAACCTTCCACCATATGGATTGCTACAACAAGGCTGATTTGGGCTTCGGCGATTATGTTCCGTATGACGTAGGGCCTGAGGAATTTCTCAATCTTATCCGAGGTGCCGAATATGTCTGCACAGATTCGTTCCACGGCTCGGTATTCTCTTTGATTCATCACAAGAAGGTTATGATATTCAAGCGTTACTCGGATTCTTCAAAGTCATCTAAAAATTCCAGAATAGCAAGCCTTTGTGAAAATCTCGGAATCTACGACAGAATATTCAAAAACGATAACATATTTGATATTTTAAACGATATAGATTATGACTCGGTTGATAACAAAATCGAAAAAATGAGAAACAAATCAAAGGAATATCTTGACGAGGCACTCAGCTTTTATTGGGAGTAAAGCATTATGGTTAGCATAGAAAACAAAAAGGACTGCTGCGGATGTACTGCGTGCTACAGCGTCTGCCCGAAGAATTGTATTACAATGGAGGAAGATTCCGAGGGATTTAATTATCCGAAGATTGATATTGAAAACTGCATAAACTGCAATATGTGCAGCAAGGTTTGCCCTGTATTAAAGGATAAGCCGAAGGACGATTTTACATATGCATATATCGTCAGAAACAAAAACAATGACGTGCTGATGAACAGCTCGTCGGGCGGAGCGTTTACTGCTTTCAGCGACACCGCTATTGATGAAAACTATGTAGTATTCGGCGGAGCGTTTGACGATGATTTCAATGTTATCCACGATTGTGCCGAAAGCAAAGCCGACGCCCAAAAATTCAGAGGCTCCAAATATGTTCAGAGCAGACTTGGCGATACCTTTCTGCAAATCAAAAATCTGCTTGACAGCGGCAGAAAAGTATTGTTTTCGGGATGTCCGTGTCAGGTTGCCGGCTTGGTTTCATTCCTGCAAAAGCCTTATGACAATCTGATTACCGTTGATTTTGTCTGCCACGCAGTTCCCTCACCAAAGGTGTGGAAAAAATACCGTGAATATCTCACGTCAAAATACAAATCGAATATAAAAGCCGTAAATTTCAGAAGCAAGGAGTTTGGCTACCACTGCTCCTCAATGAAAATTGAAATGGAGAACGGCAAAACTCAAAAGCTTGGAATGAACTCGGATTTACTGCTTAAAAGCTTTTTTCAGAACGTCTGCTGTCGTCCTTCGTGCTATGACTGCCATTTCAAAACAACAGACAGGTACAGCGACATTACGGTTTTCGACTGCTGGGATATTTCAAGGCACGATAAAAATAAAAAAGACGACAATAAAGGCTATTCTGCCGTTCTGGTTCACAATCAGAAGGGACAAATGCTATTTGATAAAATCAAAGACAAGGTTGAGTGCTGCAGCGCTGACCTCGATGTTTTGATGGCAACCGACGGTCTTTACGCAACAAGGTCGATTGATTATAATCCGAAGCGTGAAAAGTATTTTGAGCTTCTCAATACGGATATGCCCTTAAACCTTGTGGTAAAAAATGTTATTCCCGTTAAATTCAGCAAAAAAATTCTTGCAAAAATCAAAGGCGTTCTGTTCAGAACAGGACTGCTTTCACTTTTACAAAAAGTCAAAAAATGAGGTTAAATAAATTTGATGAATTATCCGTTAATTTCCGTAATTGTGCCTGTGTATAATGCGGCAAAGACGCTTGAGGTCACAATCGGGGGGCTTATAAATCAAACCTACAAAAATCTTGAAATAATTTTGGTTGACGACGGTTCAACAGACAACAGCCTTGAAGTTTGTCGCTCGCTGGCAGACAGCGACAACCGTATAAAGGTTATTCCTCAGAAGAACGGAGGAGTTTCCGCCGCACGCAACGCAGGTCTTAAATATGCGTCGGGCGAATACATAGGCTTTTGTGACGCCGACGATTTTCCCTGCCCCACAATGTTTGAGCGTCTGCTCGGCATACTTAACGACACCTCGTGTGACGCTGTTCATATGGACTTCATAACTCAATATGAGGACAAAAAAAACTTCGGCGCACCCTGCGTAAGCGGTGAGGTGAGCATTAAAAGTTCCGATGAAAGTGTAAAATGGCTGTTAACAAAGAAAAGTCCTCACGGTACGGGCATATGGGAGCATTTGTTCAAACGGTCTGTTCTCAGCGGAATTGAGTTCCCCGAGGGTATGGCTATAGCTGAAGACAAAATGTTTATGCTTCTGGCTTTTCTGAAATGTGAAAAGGTTGCGTTTTACAGCGGAATGGAATATATTTATGTTGTCAGCCGAGATTCTGCTATGCACGTAAAATACAGTAAAAAAAATCTTTCCTCGGTGATACTTGCGGAAAGAACCGTTGAGCTGATTAATTCAGAATATCCGCAGTATTCGGAATACGCAAACGTAAATCTTTACAAAACATATATTTCAAATATAAGAAATATCTTTTGCTTTGACTTGAAAGATGCTGAAATGAATTATTACTATAAAAAAATCATTTCTTTTTTAAAGCAGACAAAGCCTGCTTATCTTAAAAATTATCTTTCAAAGCGAGAGCTTATGGAATATTGTCTTATCCGAACCGGAGTTCCGATATACAAGCTTTACATACGACTAAAAAAATTCATCTCTGTTTTATTACACAGATAATTGCAGGTGACAATATGCAAAATCAGACAATTCAATACGGCTCTGAACAAAACGACAAGAGCATTACTTTAAAAAAGCTGTTTCTGAGTATATCGGTTGTTTTATTTATTACTATAATTTTCAGCGGTACTACTGCAATTGCTTCATACAAAAACGAATTAATTCTGATTGCCGCCGGAATATGCGTTATTACCTTTATTGTTTCAAATCTAAAATTCCGTATGCTGAATATAACTGCCTTTATATGGCTTTTGGTAATATGCCTGATGACGGCAGGGGCACTGAATTCCTGTAATCCAAAGATTTCAATTCAATATACCTTGGTTTATATTGCCTGCTTTATAGCTATGATAACTCAGTTTGATAAAGATGACTATATATTTTTTATCAAAGCGTCTGAAACAGTAAGCCTCATTTTTGTCATTTCAATAATACTTTCGGTATTTATTCCTCAGCTTTTTACCGACTATTTAAGCTTTGTTTTTGCTTCCGCCGACAGAACACAGCTTATCAGCAAAGAGCTTGCAAACGGTATTTATTCGGGACTGAGCGGTGAAAAAGCCGAGGCTGCATATGTTGCCAACATTTTTATAGCTACACAGATTTGCCGTATGTTTATTAACAAAAAGCCTGATATTAAGCATATCATTTTAATGCTTATCGGTTTTCTTGCGCTTATGCTCACCGGCAAACGTACACTGCTGATAATTCCCGTTCTTGCTCTGATTGCTTTTACGCTCTTAAACCGAATTAAAGGTAAATACATAAAATTTATACTTTTTGGTTTCGGTGCAATTTGCGCAGTTTATTTTCTGATACTCTTTGTTCCCCAGGCATCGGTAGCCTTTGACCGTCTGTTCAGTTCGTCAGACAACGTGCTGACGGGCAGAGACAGTCTTTGGAATGTCTGCTTAGATATGTTCAAATCCAATCCGCTGTTCGGTAAGGGCTTTGCTACCTTCAATCATTATGCAAATATGGATTACTATGTAGGCAGATTGTGTATTCAGCAGGGAATTGATGAATGGACTGTTCAGGCTCACAACATTTACTACCAGTATTTAGGCGAATTGGGATTGACAGGATTTATTCCCGCTGTCGGAATAATTGCCTTCACCTTTATCAGAACAATTCTGCTGAAAAAACAGATTCCGTTAATGGACAGCTCACAAAGGCTGATTTACCACTTCTCGCTGTATATTCAGCTTTGGTTCATCGTTTACGGCTTTACGGGAAATGTCGGACATTACACTCAGGATTTAATTATGTACTTCATATGCGTCGGTATGTATCTGTATTTACAGATTACCTTCAGAACAAAAAATCAGGAGCGCAGCCTGTCAGGAAAGGATTTTGATTATGAAAATCGCATTGGTAACATTTCAAAGAGCTATTAATCACGGCGCAGCTCTTCAGATGTATGCGCTTTATACTACTCTCAAAAAAATGGGATGTCAGGTTAAGATTATCGACTATATTCCCGGCTATCCTCCCCACTCCGGCGGAACTAAGCAAAAAATTGCAAATATATTAAATTACAGATATGACAAAGCAAAAGAGAAAAAGTACGAGGATTTCCGCAAGGAGCTTATAGGCAATGATATGACGGAGCCTGTAACATATGACAAGCTGTCAGCTATGGAAGATGATTTCGATTTGTTCATCGCAGGCAGCGACCAGCTGTGGAACTACCACTGCGGATATTTTGACAAATACTACTTTCTTGATTTTCTCAGGGATAATTCAAAAAAGCATACATACGCAGTCAGCTTTAATTTACAGTCGATTCCCGCTGACAAAACCGACGAATACAAACGCAGAATATTGCCCTTTGACCGGATTTCGGTACGTGAAACAGACGGTGCCGAGGCTGTAAAGGCGCTGACAGGCAAGGACGCAATCATTCACGTTGACCCCACTTTACTGCTCAAAAAGGCAGAGTGGGAGTCCGTTCTTCCCAAAGCTCCCGACGAAAAATATATTGCAATTTATACGCTCGGCAAGCCCGTAAAGCTGGTTGAAAAGGCACGTGAGCTTTCAAAAGCGACAGGCTGTAAAATCTACTATCTCAGCGACTTTTTCAGCAATCTTGACTTAAAGCACGTGCGTGGTCTGGGACCGCTTGAGTTTTTAAGCTTTCTTGATAATGCCGAGTATGTTTTTACAAATTCCTTTCACGGAACTGCTTTTTCGGTTAATCTTCACAAGAACTTCTTTTGCGAATTTGCAACACAAAACAAGTACAACTTTCGTGCCGAAGCATTAATTAAAAGATGCGGCCTTATGAGCAGGGCTGTTGATAACACAGAAGATGTGGTCGGCGTTTCAAAAAAGGCTGTAAACTGGAACGAGGTGGAGGCTGTTCTGAATGAAGAACGCACTCGCTCACAAAAATATTTATCTGAAATCATAAACGGAAGTGAATCATTTGAGTAATAACGAAAGCAGAACTAAAAAGTTTTTGCACAATTCTATGACAACGGCTGTTTATCAGGTAATCGTAATGATTGCCGGATTTATTACTCCCCGTGTTATGCTGTCTTGCTACGGAAGTGAAATTAACGGTCTTGTTTCCTCCATTCAACAATTTATCAACTACTTTACACTTGTTGAGGCAGGCATTTCCGGAGCCGCTGTCTTTTCGCTTTATCTTCCGCTCGCCGAAAATAACCATAAGCAAATCAATGCCGTTGTGTCGGCTGCAAGAAAGTTTTACTTTCAGGCCGGCTATATTTTTGTAGCTCTTGTCAGTGCGCTTGCAATCCTCTATCCGCTCTTTGTTACAACCGAAGCACTGTCCCCGATATTTGTGGGCTTGCTTGTGCTTTCGCTCGGTGGAAAAGGCTTTCTTGACTTCTTTACTCTTTCAAAGTATCGTGTGCTTTTAACAGCTGACCAGCGAACATATGTAATTTCAATCGCATCATCGGTTTACATTATTCTTAATACTTTGATTATTGTTGTTCTGTCTTACTTCAAAGTAAATGTTGTACTCGTTTATGCGCTTGCAATTCTTGCTATGTATGCAAGGTCGCTGATTCTTCAGATTTATGTAAAAAAGCACTACAAGTTTATTAATTACCACGAAGAACCCGATAAAAGTGCTTTGAACAAACGCTGGTATGCTTTGTATCTTCAGATTCTCGGTACGGTTCAGAACGGTGCGCCCACTGTTCTTGCAACAATTTTTACTTCGCTGAAAACCGTTTCCGTTTACTCAATCTACAATATGGTGCTCAACGGAATTAACAATCTGCTTAGTATTTTTATTTCAGGTCTTTCAGCGTCATTCGGCGACGTTATTGCCCGAGGAGAAACCAAAACTCTTCAAAAATCCTACAGCGAATTTTCATTTGCTTACTACTCGCTTATTACTGTTGTATATTCGGTTACCGCAATAATGATAGTGCCGTTTGTTATTATTTATACAAGCGGTGTTCACGATGCTAACTATAACGTACCGCTTATAGGTTTTCTTTTCACGCTGAATGGCTTGCTGTACAATATGAAAACGCCTCAGGGTATGCTGGTAATATCGGCAGGACTTTACAAGGAAACACGCATTCAGACATCAATTCAGGCACTCATTATAATTGTGCTTGGCTCTGTCTTCGGCTACTATTTCGGCCTGGCAGGTATTCTTATTGCATCGTGCCTTTCAAATCTCTACCGTACAATTGATTTGATGATTTTTATTCCGAGAAATGTCACTCACCTGCCGATAAGAATTACCGCTGTTCGTTACATAAGAATGATTTTTTCTGCTGTGCTGATTACGCTTCCTTTCTATTTTATTGATATAAATATAACTAATCTGCTTGTATGGGTGCTCTGGGCTGCGGCTTCCGTTGTTTATGCGTGTACCGTTGTGCTTGTTATGGCTCTTATCTTTGAACGTCCTCAGCTTAAAGCACTGATTAAAAGAGTCAAGGGTATGCTTAAAGGGAAGGGCTGATTTATTTGATTACTCTCTTTAATGAAAAAAGCGAATGCTGTGGGTGCAGTGCCTGCAGTAATATATGTCCCAAAAATGCAATTTCAATGCAATCGGACGAAAAAGGCTTTGCATATCCGAAGATTTCTTCCGACAAGTGTATTGAATGCGGTCTTTGCAAAAAGGTTTGTCCGATTACGAACCGCCACACTTCGGAAATCTACGCTCAACACGCCTATGCATTAAAGCATAAGGACGATAAAATCAGAAAAGCCAGCTCGTCGGGCGGCGCATTTTACGAAATCGCACTTAAAGTAACCAATGACGGCGGCAGGGTTTACGGAGCCGCTTATGATGAAAATTTTGTTGTAAAGCATATCGGCGTTTCAGACAAGAACGGTCTTGAAAGGATAATGAAATCAAAATATGTTCAGAGTGATATGGGCAATAATTTTTCCGAAATCAAAAACGATTTGGAAAACAATATTCCCGTTCTTTTCTCGGGAACAGGCTGTCAGGTTCAGGCACTCAGGAATTTTCTCGGAAAAGAATACGATAACCTTTTATGCGTTGATATAGTATGTCACGGTGTCCCGAGCCCCAAGCTTTTTGCAGATTATCTGAAATTTATGGAGAATAAATATAAGAGCAAAATTTTATCCGTCAACTTCAGGGCAAAAGAAATTGACGGCAACAAACAGGATATTCTTATCAGATTTGAAAACGGAAAAATATACAGCGTTTTATCTTCCATTGACAGTTTCTATTCTTTTTTCGGAAAGAATTTCTCTTTGCGTGACTCTTGTCACAAATGTCCTTTTGCCGCACACTCACGAACCGGTGACATTACCATCGGCGATTTTTGGAAAATTGAAAAACAATATCCTGAGTTTCAGGACAACAAAGGAATATCACTTTTAATTACTAATTCTCAAAAGGGAGAAAACCTGTTCACAAATGTATTTTCTAACTACGAATATATTAAAACTCCTTTAGATTTTTCCATGGAGCAGGAGGCATTAAATCTGCCTTGCAAAAAATCTCCAAAAAGCAACGATTTTTGGCAAACCTACATTTCATCTGACTATAAATCTGTTGTCAAAAAATTCCATTCTTTCCCCAAAATAAAATATTATGTTAAAAAAATAATGAAATAAAAAGTCGAGTGCCTCGACACGCAATTTGTACAGACTGGTTGTTATTGTCAAACCTTCCTTGCCATACCGTATCGCAGCATTTTCCTTTGAAGTAACAAACGACAGCATACTGATATTTTTGTATGCTGTCGTTTTTATAATTAAAACTATAGTATAAGCGGCTGCAACAAAAGTTGCAGCCGCCTTTTTTGAAATTAAATATTAGTTTTTACAGCTTACTTCCAGAAACCTGTGTATGTCTGATTTTCATAAGGAGCGGCAGAGAATGAACCGCTGATTACAAATGTCTTTCCGTCAAATGCTTTGATTGACGATTTTGCTGTTGTATACTTTCCGCTTTCTGTTGTCGAGTATACTATTGATTTTCCCTTACCGTACATTACAGTCTTGATTAAATCTGAACCGCTCTTTGCAAAGCCGATTGATGTGTATGTATCAATTTCTGCTATCTGTTCGGGTGTGAGCGTAATCTCATATACTGTCCAGTCGCCGGCCTTAAGTGTTGTTGTTGTACCTGCGTCGCATGTTATTTTCTTGTCTGTCTTTGTCATTGCTATGCGCTTTGCACCTGTAAGGTTTGATGTTGATTTGCTGTAGTAGAGGTCTACTCCGTTCCATGTGTTGCCTGCGCTCTTGCCTGTTGGTGCTGCAAAGTAAATCTTTGTTCCTTTTACAACAGGCTGTCCGTCTGACCAGAAACCTGTGTATGTCTGATTTTCATAAGGAGCGGCAGAGAATGAACCGCTG
>CAZNUF010000001.1:25061-36684 GCA_964576125.1 uncultured Ruminococcus sp.
ATGTTGATTTGCTGTAGTAGAGGTCTACTCCGTTCCATGTGTTGCCTGCGCTCTTACCTGTTGGTGCTGCAAAGTAAATTGTTGCGGCGGGAGCATCGGAAACGAGCTTGCCCTCGCTTGCAAATGTAAACCTGTCAGCTGCAATATCACCGTAATAAACAAGGTCAATATCGCTGGCGTCCTTGAGTTCGCTGTAAGAGTGTGCCGTTGTAGCTGTGATAACATCAACATCAAGATTTACTTCTGTATTGCCGCTGCCAATGATGTCAAAAGTAACGGTGAAGAAAACACCCTTGCTTGTGAAATCATAGAGATAAAGATTTGTAGCATTGAACAAAGCCTTGTTATCCAGGTCAAAGTTCACATAAGAACTGCCTGATGTAAATTTAGGAATGCTTGTTTCCAATGTGTTTGTGTCAGCAACCTTGAGTACGCTGCTGTCATAGTGAATTCCGCCCTGCATATTCAAAATCATATTATCGCACTGGAGATAATATGTAACCTTAATCTGCTTGTCATTCGCAGTGTAGCTGTAAGTTTGCGAATCGCACAGATTTGAATTTACAGTGATTTTGCCGCCTGTGGTTTCCGCTGCGCCTGCGCTGAATGAAATTGCCGTAAACGAACACAAAATCATCATTACCGCAAGCAAAACGGAAATTTGCTTTTTGATTGTTTTCATTTTGATTACTCCTTTTTATTTAATTGTCGAAATTCATTCGACATTATGTGCCTGAATTATTAATATGTTTTCAAACATTACATATAAATAAGAAATTATTAAAACAATTTGTATGTTTACATTATTCAACAAGATAATTATAACACAAGATTACAAATGTGACAAATAAAAAAATTAATTTTTGTGTAAATTTTTGCAAGATAAATTAGGGCAAATATAACAATACCGTTATTTGTTATTAACAAATAACGGCATCAAGAATTATGTATATTGCTGATTAAAACAACATAACTAATTATCAGCAAACAATTTTGTAAACATCAAAAGCATTAATTATCAAACAGTTCGGGATGCATACGTGAATAGTGAAAAATATACTGTTGTGCAATTCCCGCATATTCTCCGAAATCATCGGGCTTCATATTGGGAAACAGCTTTTCCATAGCCCGTTTCATCCATACATCAACGGGAAACGCCTCAATCCTGTGAAGTCCGAACAACAGCGTGCAGTCGGCTACCTTTACTCCCACGCCCGTTATCTTCATAAGCTCGGCTCTTGCGTCACTATAATCGCAGTCACGGCACTTTTCAAGTTCAACCTCTCCGGACGCAACCTTTTTTGCCGCATCAACAAGATAGCGGTTTCTGAACCCGGCACGCAGAGGCGAAAGGTCATCAGGCGTAAGCTGAGCCATTTTTTCGGCAGTGGGAAAAGCATATCCGCCTTCAATTTTTTCTCCGAAATTTTCGCATAATCGCTGAACAATACCTTTTATTCTCTTGATATTGTTATTCTGCGAAATTATAAAAGTACAGAGAACCTCATACGGCTCCTGGCGCAGAATCCTTATTCCCGGCGCATATTTTGCCGCCTCGCACAAAACGGGATGAAGGGTGCTTATTTCTTCCCTTATTTTTCCGTAGTCAAGCGACAAATCAAAGTAATCGTACCATATGCTTTCAAAATCTGCCATTGTTGCATTTTCAATATATAATGTATCATCTTCAAGTCTTACTGCAACGCACTTTCCGAAAGCAATTCCTTTAAACGAACCGTCCTCTTGTTCCGTCCAGCGAAAGCTCTGACCGCAGTCGAGAGTCTGCGCAAGGTCAAGATCGCATACTCCTTCAACCTTTACTCCTTTTTCAAATTTCACGTATTTCATAAATAATATGCCTCCTTGAAATTAATTATAGCACAAAGCGGCATTTTATGATACAATAAAAATAAAAACAGCATAAAACGGAGTGAATGATATGAAAGAAACAATTTGCACCATTCCTATTAACGATATTTTTATGCCGAAGGACGGCTGTCCGTTCTGCCGTATGGAAAAAATGCTTGAGGAGCAGTACGTAAAGTTCATAACGGGCGATGCGATGATGGAGCCGAACATCAGGATTGAAACAAACAAAAAGGGCTTTTGCCACCGACATTTTTCACAAATGTTTGAAAGCGGTCAGAAGCTTCCCAACGCACTTATTCTTGAAAGCCATTTGCAGGAAATAATCGACAATTATATGCCGAAAAAGCTTAAAGGAAAGCCCGAAAAAAAACAGCTTGAGGGAATAAAAAAGGAGCTTGATTCCTGCTATGTCTGCGACAGGATAGAATGGGATATGAAGCACTTTGCGGCAACGATTTTTGTTGAGTGGGCAAAGGGCGAGGAATTTCACAGATTATACAACGAACAGCCGTTTATCTGTCTGAAACACTATTCATTTATAATGGAAACGGCAACAGGCAAGGGCGGTATGCCGTCAAAGCACCTTGCTGATTTTCACGCTGAAACAGCCGCACTTACCAAGAATTATCTTGAATCGCTAAAGGGCGACATCACTCATTTCTGCTCAATGTTTGACTACAGGAGCAAAGGTCAGGAATGGGGAACCTCAAAGGACTCAATCGAAAGAAGCATTGAATTTCTGACAGGCGAAAAGCCCTGATTTAAAGCTAAAACACCGTGAAAGACATAAAGTCAATCACGGTTTTTTATTTATTATTTCTGTGTAATTACGGCAACCTATCAACTCGGCGATAATTCAAAATTCCGAATTAATTTGCAAAACCGAGCACCTTGTCAACCGACTTTGAGAACACCTTCCACTCCTGCTGTTTTTCCGTGAGCTGTTTTTCGCCCTTGCGTGTGAGGTGGTAATACTTACGCTTTCTGCCGTCGCATTCCTCCCAGTAGCTTTCAAGGAAGTTTTCTTCCTCAAGTGCGTGGAGAATAGGATATAAAGTTCCCTCTTTCAGCTCAAAAACACTTTCGCTCTGCAATTCAAGCTCCTTTATAATTTTGTAGCCGTACAAGTCCTTACCCTTTAATACGCTCATTACAAGCATTGATGTACTTCCCTTGATAAGTTCCTTACTGATTTTCATAATAAATACTCCGTTTCTTAATATATATAATCTGTTGGCAGTTCGTTAAATATTTCCTGTCCGTCGTTCGGCTGTTCGTATTCCGGTTCGTCGACCATGGGAGGCATAGCTTCTGTTACTTCCTGCTCGATTTCAATTCCTCCTGACATCTTCTTTTCTGTTTCAGACGGCATAAGACGGCTTGAAATCAAATAATAATCATTTCCGTTTAAATTCCACTCAAAACGGTAATTTATGCTTTTATAATGTTCGTTATTCAGAATATCAAAATACTTTTCTTCAAGTCTGAAAGTAAATTCAAAAACATCTCCGAAATGCGAAACTGACATAGCCTTTGTGTAAAATCCAAGTTGCAAAAACTCGTCAAGCGTCATTCCTGATTCCATTTGTTCCTGTTCGTCAGCGGTAATAAATCCTGAATCCTCCGCAAGAATAAACGACCTGTCTAAATCTGTCCTTCCATAAAAAAGATTTATACCGCCCAAATCAATCGTCATAATCGCCGAGTCGTTGTAGCCGTTGTGATAGGTTTTCTGCACACTCTGCCATATGTTGCCGTCACTGTAGTAGCTTTCATAGCCTGCATTCAGCAGGTCATCTTTCAACTGCTCATCTGTACCCCATACATCAGCGTTTATAACAAAATCAATTGCTTTTTCCCTTGCAGACTGCATTTCAAGCTGTTTGTCCTCAATGTTAATCAGCGCAAAGACTGTTGTAATGCTCATAACAAGCAGGCTTACGGCTAAAACGATACCGAGAACAGGCTTTGCAATTTTTATCGGTATCCATAGTCTGCGTGCGTTTTTCATTCTGCTCTGGTGGTAAATTGCAATCAACAGAGTGACCGCAACGGCAAGCAGAATCAGATAAATAACAATTGCGCCGATATGGTAAAAAATCTGTTCCGAGTCGGGAATGTAGCTGTATCCGAAAAGGCTGTCGGCAAAATCCGTAAAGCCGTTTTTGAGTATCATAACCGCAGGGTAGAGAAACGGCTGAAACGGCGAAAACTGAAACGCAGGGTGCGTAAAATCAGGGAAATATGCAAACGCCGTTGCAATCAGCGACAACACAAGCAACGATGATGATACTATGTTCTTCTGTCTGTACGCCTTGCAGAGCAAAATCAGAAACGCACCGCAGATTAACATTGACAGAAAATCAAAGGTTACCGAATGAACAATCGAAAAGCTTGCATCACCGTAGCGGAAAAGGTGCTCAATCGGGATCACGTTAAAGCAGAGCAGAGCAAACGCAACGGCAAATACTGCGGTGATTATGCTCCATATATTCTTGACAGCACCCTTTTTGTGCAAGGAATTAAGCGGTACGGCGGTATCGTCGGGATTGCCCATTTCCTCGGTTGCCTTTTGCATTGCGACCTCTTTGCTGTAGCCGATTTCCTCGTAGTAATCTGCTTTGTCAAGAATGTGGCTTTCAAGCTCGGCGGTTATGCTGTATCGAGCGGTTTTGTTTTGTATCAAATCCGATACTCTGTCTATAAAATTATTCTGCATAAGTTCACCTCAAATCTTTAAAAGCATACATAGAATTTATATACATAGGTAATCTATGTATATAATAAAACAGAAGTCCTTGTTTGTCAATTAGTTTTTGGAAATTTTAAACCGATTTTGTATAAAAAATCGGTGCACCGCTACGAGCGATGCACCGAAATTGTGTTTATAATTTTTACTTGCTTTCTTCTCTTAATGTTGTTCTCTTGATTTTTCCGCTGATTGTTTTGGGAAATTCGTCAACGATTTCAAGGTGCTGAATCCACTTATACGAAGCCATACGCTTGTTGCAGAAGGTCTTGATTTCGTTTTCTGTGTGCTTGTCATGGGCTGTGCCGTCGGCAAGCTTTACAATAGCCTTGATAGCCTGACCTCTGTCCTTGTCGGGAACGCCGATTACCGCACATTCAAGCACGTTCGGGTACTGCATAATCACGTTTTCAACCTCGAACGGACCTACACGGAAACCCCTTGTCTTAATCAAATCATCAGCTCTGCCGACATACCAGTAATATCCGTCCTCATCCTTGTAAGCGGTGTCGCCTGTGTGGTAAACTCCGCCCTTCCAGACATTTTCGTAAAGCTCTTCGTTGCCGTAGTACGACATAAAAATTCCGTACTGCTTTTTGTCCTTCGGCGGATAAACTACGATTTCGCCTGTTTCGTTTGCGCCAAGCTCCTTGCCGCTGTCGTCAATGATGTGAATATCATAAAGCGGAGTGGGCTTACCCATTGAGCCGGGCTTTGCAACCGAGCCTTTGAGGTTTGCAAGCATAAGCACACTTTCGGTCTGACCGAAGCCTTCCATAAGGTGGATTCCCGTCTGCTCGAAAACCTTTTCGAATACTTCGCCGTTGAGTGCCTCGCCTGCTGTGGTGAGGTGTTCAAGCGCAGACAAATCGTACTTGTCCATTCCACGCTTTATAAAATATCTGTAAACTGTCGGCGGTGCGCAGAAAGAAGTTACCTTGTAACGCTCGATAATGCGTAGCAGCTTGCCGGGTGAGAACTTGTCAAAGTCATACACCATTACTCCGCATCCGCAAAGCCACTGACCGTAGATTTTGCCCCACGAAGCCTTGCCCCAGCCTGTTTCGGCAACGGTAAGGTGAAGACCCTTTTCCTTTACGCACTGCCAGTACCTTGCTGTGATAATATGACCGAGGGTGTAGGTGTGGTTGTGCTCGACAGCCTTTGGGTAGCCTGTTGTGCCCGAGGTGAAGTATATAAGCATAGGCTCTTCAGCCTTTGTGTCAACTCTTTCGAGTGTACTGTCGGCGTTTTCAACCTCTGTTGTAAAGTCAATTGTGCCGAAAATCTTTTTTCTGCATACAAAAATCTTTTCAAGAGAGTTCGGCTGAGTTGCAACAGCCATTAAATCCTCGGCAGTAGTATCGTCGGGAGTGCAGACAGCCGCTGTGATGTTGGCAGTGTCAACACGATAGGAAATATCACTCTGCGTGAGAAGGTGAGTTGCAGGAATTATGATTGCACCCAGCTTGTGGAGCGCAGGAGCAACGTACCAGTACTCGTAGTTTCTCTTAAGGATAACAAGCACCTTGTCGCCCTTTTTGATTCCGTTGTTTCTGAAAACATTAGCCGCCTTGTTGCTGAGTCTGCTGATGTCGGCAAAGGTAAAAATCTTTTCTTCCTTGTCGGGGTTTGTCCAGACAACAGCAGTATCGTCGGGAGCAAGCTCCGCCATTTTGTCAACCACGTCGTATCCGAAGTTGTAATTTTCGGGGAAGTCAAGCTCAAAGTCGAGCAGATTGCCGTTTTCATCAAGTGTTTCCTTGCAAAAATTTTTGTATAACTGCATTTAAAACATCCTTTTTGTTGGTTTGTTGAGATATAAAATCTATATACTTATAATAGCATCTTTATAAATATTATTCTATACAAAAATGAGAAAAATCGCAATACATAAAATTATGCTAAATAAAAATATATTGTGCTTATTAATTCACTCACGGAATATTGTTATTCACAAACTGATAAAAATTCTATTTTAAATTAGATTTCTGCATAACATTAACCGCTCCTGAATAATCAGGAGCGGTTTTATTGTTTGTTGTTTACTATGCTGAATTTTAAAACTCGGTAATCATATCGGCAATGTATCTCTGAATGAGCGTTGCGTCTTTTACGTTTACTTTGCCGTCTCTGTTAACATCAGCAGCCTTTAGCTGGAGTGAGTTAAGGCTTTCCGTGCCGACAGCATACTTGAGAACGAGCGTTACGTCATCAACTCTTATATATCCGTCGCCGTTGACATCGCCCATAACAATACTGCTTTCAAGGGCTGTTGATGTGCTGATTGATGCATTTTCAAAGCCCTTTACGCCTGAAATATCCTGCATCTTGCTGTAGTCAACAATTGATGCGTGATGAGGTTTATTTGACGAATCCTTGTATCCAAGGCTCAAAACCTCAAGGTCGAGATAAACGTCAGCCTCGCCTGAGCCGATAATGTTAAATGTTACGGAAACAAAATCTGCATTGTTTTCAAACGGTACAAGATTTAAGGTAGAGAAGTTACCCTTAATATGGTTGCTGTTGTTGTTGAATACAAGTTTATCGCCTGCCGACGGCGTGATTGTCTGTGTGCCGTCAACCATATTGTCGGCAATGTCGTATTTAAGCTTTGTGTTGTCATAAGTCAGCGTCCACTGTGTATCAACAGCCTGCATATTTGCCGTCAGCTTGTAGGAAACCGTAACTGTTCCCTCGTCCTTATTAAAGGTCTTTGTAGCAGTCGGGAAAATATTTGATGAAGCCGTTACCGTCAACTCGTCTGTTGAAGGAACAGTAGTAGCCGGAACGGTTGTTGCGGGAACTGTTGTAACAGGTGCAGTTGTTGCCGGTACTGTTGTTGCGGGAGCTGTCGTTACCGGAACTGTTGTTGCGGGAGCTGTCGTTACCGGTGCTGTTGTTACAGGAGCAGTTGTGGGTTCAGTCGGTACGTTATATGCTGACCAATTGCTGCCGTTAAAAATGTAGTTATTGCCGGGAACTGCTTGGTCGCGTGTCTGATTTGAACCGCTGTTGCTGAAAATACATTTGTCATATTTATTGTCAAAAGTTGCTTTCCAGATGTCTCCCGACACATTAGTCATTGGAACGCCCGGCCAGCTGTTTGGACCGCTGTTGGTAGCTGATGACCAATAATAAATTGTCGGAGTTGAGAACTTGCTGTTTGAATTGTCAAAATATACTGTAGTCATTTTTGTCGGGTCAGGTGCAGTTGTCGGTTCAGTCGGGCCAACCGTCTGATTAGTGTACGGTTCCCATTTGTTGCCGTATGAGAAGAGCATATGGGTTCCGTTGATTTCAAGTCCCTGCGCACCGTCGCCCGGGTATCTGTTTGTCGATGTTTTGCCGGCATTGAAAATTACTCTGCCGTTTGTCAGATTGTCCGGAACCTCTATCATATAGAAACCTGTAGCGGTATCATAAGTCATTGTCTCGCCGGGCCAATCCTTATTCTCAACAGCGTTGCCTGAGCTTTCATCATAAATATATGCGTTTACGGTACTCCAATTGTACCTTGAGTTGTCAAAATAAACTCTGACAACAGCATTGGGATCCTTTTTCTTATAGGTAAAGGATTTTGTAGATGTTTCTTCATCGTTTGAAGCAGTCATTGTTACCTTGATGGTGGCTCCTACCTCAACACCCTCGCCTATGCTGAATTTGTCGCCGTCAACAACCTTGAATTCAGTACCGCCGTCGATTGATACCATAGCGTAATCTGCACCACGAAGTGATACTGTAAGACTCTGGCTGTCATAGAAAGAATATGATCCCTTGAGGCTCATACTGATTGTTGATACAGGACCTTCCATAAGGATAGTGCCGTTAGCGCCTGTGTTAAATGTAGCCTTGCCGTTAGTAACCGTAGCGGTTGTGCCGTCGTAAGCATTTGTAACAATTGTGCCGTCCGACCAAAGGGAAGAAACGTCAACTGCAAGATTTGTGTTAGAAGGTGCGCCGATTGTTGCAATAATATTATCGGAAATCACGCCGTTGTCATAGCTTCTTGAGAAGGTGTAACCTGTCGATGAACTATAACCTGAAATCTGCTGATGATCGCCTGCACCAATAGAAACGTGTTTGTTTCTGAATGAGCCGACCTTCTGCCAGTGAGCAAGAACAGCTGAATCGGCAGAATCCCAGTTCATATCACTGCGCAGTGAATGACCTGCACCGCCGTTGCCGTCGTTCGGAACGCCCGAAACAAGCGGACGGTTTGTTTCGTCACCGTAGTAAATCTGAATACCGCCGGGAAGAAGCAGGAATGCAGAGCCTGTTGAAATAAGGTTGCCTCTTGCAAGTGTTGAGTCGTGTGATGAAAGATAAGAAAGCTGGTTGAACTTGTCGTTTGAGTTGATTGAAGAAGCGTAGTTGCTGTACACGCCGTTAAGGCCGCTCATTGAAAGCAAGCCGCCGCCCTGAGTTTCAAAGTTAATCATTGAATCAAAGCCGCCCTGTGTGTAGTAGCTGTCGTAACCCCAACCGATGTTGTGGTCCCAGCACTCGCCTGTCATCCAGAAATCCTCGTCCCAGTCAGCACCCGGCTTTGAGGGGTTGTTCTGACGCCATTCCTTAAGAGCGTCAACGCAGGTGTCTTTAAGGGTCTTCCAGGAAGCAAGGTCAACGTGCTTTGCAGTATCGCAGCGGAAGCCGTCAACGCCGTATTCTCTTACCCATGTTGAGAGCCAGTATGAAATGGTGTTTGTAACAGTCTGTTTTTTACCTGTTTTGCTCAGGTATGAGGAAAGCTCGTTTGTTTCCTGAGAAAGTCTGCCTTCCTTTGTCCACTTTTTCTTTAAAATGTTCGGGATTCCTACTGTTGCAGTTGAATCTGTCTTGAAGTCGGGAAGTCCTGCAAGCGACATTGTAAGGTTGTCGCCGCCGCCCTGTGTGTAGCCTGCAACACCGCAGCGAATCCAGTCAGCACCCCACCAGTTAGCCCAGTCGGCTGCACTTGTATCGTAGTCGATGTAGCTGTGGTAATCTGCATTATTAATGTTCTGATGGCTGAAGTAATAGCTCTCCCAGCCCGGTTTAACAGTACCGTAGCCGTACTCATCCATATCGTAGAGCGAGTTGTAGCCCGAGTGGTTCATAACAACGTCGAGAATAACTCTGATTCCGTGCTCGTGAGCAGTGTCAACAAGAGTTCCGAACTCCTCGGCAGTACCGAAGTTAGCGTCGGTCTGTGTATAGTCGAGAACGTAGTAGCCGTGATATGAGTAGTGAGCGTAGCTGGGATTTTCGTTGCCGCCTACAACATATCCGTGAATCTGCTCGTAGGGAGCTGAAATCCAGATGGCGTTTACGCCGAGGTCGTTAAAATATCCCTCGTTAATTGCCTGTGTTACGCCTGCAAAGTCGCCGCCGTGGAATGTGCCTCTTGTGTCGATTCCGCTAATGACATTGCCGTCTTGGTCAAGACCTCTGTTGTATGAGTGGTCGTTTGATGTGTTACCGTTCTTGAAACGGTCGGTGAGAAGGAAATATACTGATGCGTTATCCCATGTAAAATTGTCACCTGAAGCAGAAGACGAAGCAGAAACTATGCTTGTCTCGCCGACAACCGCTGCACCGGCAGTGGCAAATGAGAAAGAAACGCAGGACAGTATCATGCAAAGCACTAAAACAGCGCTAAAGCACTTAAGTAATCCTTTTCTTTTCATGTGTTTGATCTCCTTTCAAAACTTCTAAAATATTTACGGGAATAGAAAATTTTCCCATTCGATTAAAATTCTAACATACTTTATATATAAAGTCTATAATAAAAACTGCAAAAAGATAAAAACGTCATTATGTACAATGCAAAAGAGGCTAATTTATGCAATTTTACTTTTTGTATGTTTTTTATGCTGAAACTCATTTGTAATAAAATTTAACAATTTGAAACTAATATTCGGTTTTTAGCTATATTTCATATATTTTAATCTTTATTTTCGGCAAACTGCTCAATTCAGGAGCAATGCAAAAAAAACTGTAAATAATTTCTAATACAACAGAAAACCGCATAACGTCTTATAAAATTACTAAATTTTCATAAGGAATAAAAAATTTTTATTAAAAAATATATAAAACCCTATTGATAAATTCAAAATTTAATGTTATGATAACAATTGGAAAGATTGCCGCAGTTACGTGGCTGATTACATATGCGTTTTGCGCAATATTTCAGCAGTTACGGCAGAAATTTCTTAATACTTATATTTTCTAAAGGAGATTCTTAAAATGAAAAAGTCAAAAAAAGTCCTTGCCCTTACAATGGCAGGCTGCATGATGGCTACTGCTTTTGCAGGATGCGGCGGTTCAGGCTCATCTAATTCAGGTTCTGAATCAGGCTCTGGCAGTAAGGCTGACACATCAGGCGTAAAGTCAATTTACTTCCTGAACTTCAAGCCCGAAATTGCTGAAAAGTACGAGGCTATCGCTAAGCAGTACAAGGAAGAAACAGGCATCGAGGTTAAGGTTAAGACAGCCGCTTCGGGTGAGTACGAGAAAACACTCACATCTGAAATTGCAAAGTCAGAGCCACCGACAATTTTCCAGATTAACGGACCCGTTGGTTATCAGAACTGGGCTGACTACTGCGCAGACCTTAAGGACACAGAGCTTTACAAGATGCTCACAGATGAAAACAAGTCTCTCGCAGTAACAAAGGACGAAGGCGTTTACGGCGTTCCTTACGCAATTGAGGGTTACGGCATCATCTACAACGACGAGATTATGCAGAAGTACTTCAAGACTGACGGTGCAAAGGCAAAGTCAACAGACGAAATCAAGAACTTTGACACACTCAAGCTTGTTGTTGAAGATATGCAGTCAAAGAAGGGCGAGCTCGGAATTGAAGGCGTATTCGGTTCTACATCACTTAAGGCAGGCGATGACTGGAGATGGCAGACTCACCTTGCAAACCTCCCGCTCTACTATGAATTCAAGGACGACACATCAAGTGACAATGTAATTCTTAACGGTCTTAACGCTAAAGAAATTTCATTTAAGTATGCA
>CAZNUF010000002.1:0-3844 GCA_964576125.1 uncultured Ruminococcus sp.
TTCCGAGCTTTCGCAGATTGACCCCGAAAGCCTTACAGCAAAGGTAACCGAGGAGGATATTGCCAAGGTTATCGAACTCTGGACGGGTATTCCTGCGTCAAGAATCAGAGAAAACGAGCTTTCAAAGCTTGCAGACCTTGAAGATGAGCTCAAAAAGAAAATCATCGGACAGGACGAAGCCGTTGAGGTGCTCGCCTCGGCAATCAAGCGCAGCCGCTGTCAGATTTCACCAAGGCGCAGACCTGCATCATTCATATTCGTAGGGCCAACAGGCGTCGGTAAAACAGAGCTTGTAAAGGTGCTCAGCCAACAGCTTTTTGACACTCCCGAAACGCTGATAAGACTTGATATGTCCGAGTTTATGGAGAAACACTCGGTGTCAAAGATTATCGGTTCACCGCCCGGATATGTCGGCTACGACGAGGCAGGACAGGTGACAGAGAAGGTTCGCCGCCGTCCGTATTCGGTACTTCTGTTTGATGAAATTGAAAAGGCTCACCCCGATGTGCTCAATATTCTGCTCCAGATTCTCGATGAGGGCAAGGTAACAGACGCACACGGCAGAGCAGTTAATTTTGAAAACACGGTAATAGTGATGACCTCAAACGCAGGCTCAACGAGTAACGACAGCGCACTCGGCTTTGGCAAAACGCAGGAGGATGCGTCAAAGGAAAGAGTAATGAAAGCACTTTCCGAGTTCCTTCGTCCCGAGTTTATCGCTCGTGTTGACGAGGTAATCGTGTTCAATACACTCACAAAGGATAATTTCGTTAAGATTGCAAATCTTATGCTTTCCGAATATGTGCCCACTCTCGAAGAAAAGCACATTAAGTTTACGTTTGATGATAAGGCGTGTGAGTATCTTGCCGAAAAATCCTGCTCGGGCAAGAGCGGCGCAAGAGATTTGAGAAACACAATCAGACGTGAGGTTGAGGAAAAGATTGCTTCCGCAATGATTGAATCAGGCAACGACAGCATAAGCGCAATGAATGTAACATCTGACGGAGAAAAAATTATTTTAGAGTCAATTTAACACTTGACAATGCAACGGAATAGTGATATAATTATTTCCGTTGCAGATAAGCGGATGTAGTTTAGTGGTAGAACTTCAGCCTTCCAAGCTGATCGTGTGGGTTCGATTCCCATCATCCGCTCCAAAAAAAGACGTCCAACAGGGCGTCTTTTTTATTTTGGCAAAGCGAAATTGGGAATCGAAAGGGTGTAAAGAAAACAGTCCGTTGGAATGTTTTTAGCCCGTAGCAAATAAGGTATAATCAGATTAAATTATTTCAAAATAGGTCTTCTCAAAAACGGTCAACGGTGTATAATTATACTTGACCGATTTGAACAACTGAGGGAGAAAAATGAACGTAATTGAAACAAAAGGACTTACAAAATATTACGGCAAGTCAAGGGGAATTATCGACCTGAACCTGTCTGTAACCGAGGGTGAATTTTTCGGATTTATAGGTCCGAACGGCGCAGGAAAAAGCACAACAATCCGCACTCTTCTTGGACTGATTAAAAAGAGCAGCGGCAGTGCTGAAATATTCGGCAGGAATGTTGAAACAAACAAAAAGGAAATACTTGCAGAAGTAGGTTATCTTCCGTCAGAGGCTGTTTTTTACTCAGGAATGAGAGTGAAAGACGTTATTAAGCTTTCAGCGGATTTGCGGAAAAAGGACTGCAAAAAAGAAGCCAAAGTACTTTGCGAAAGACTCGGACTTGACACAGAGAAAAAGGTTGAGGAGCTGTCATTCGGCAACCGTAAAAAGGTTGCGATAGTCTGCGCACTCCAGCATAAACCACATCTTTGCGTACTTGACGAGCCGACAGGAGGACTTGACCCTCTTATGCAAAGGGAGTTTTTTACTATTCTCAAAGAGCGCAACGCAGAGGGAGTTACAATTTTCCTGTCCTCACACATTCTGTCCGAAATTCAGAGGAACTGTACGAGGGCGGCTATAGTGCGTGAGGGAAAGCTTATCGCCTGCGACAGTGTAGAAGCGCTTTCAAAGACGAGCGCAAAACGAATACATATTGAGGGTAACGCTGATATTACAGCCTTGAAAAACGTGCGTGACATTCAAAAGACCGATAACGGCACAAGCTTTCTTTACAGCGGCGACATAAACGAATTTTTACAGTATATTTCAAAATACCGTATTGATGATTTGTCAATCTCGGAACCCGACCTTGAAGAAATATTTATGCACTACTATCTTGACGGAGGTGACAGGTAATGACGATAATCAGACACGAATTAAAGCAGAGCAGAATCAGCCTGATAATCTGGACAGTCGCAATAGGCTTTTTGTTTGCAGTCTGCATATTTATGTTCCCTGAAATGAAGGGCGAGATGGAAGAGGTAAACGATGTATTTTCATCAATGGGAAGCTTTACGCAGGCTTTCGGAATGGATAAAGTCAACTTCGGAACACTGCTCGGCTTTTATGCCGTAGAATGCGGAAATATTCTCGGGCTTGGCGGAGCGTTTTTTGCGTCACTTTGTGCAATATCAGTGCTTTCAAAGGAAGAAAAGGAGCGAACGGCTGAATTTCTGCTCACTCACCCCGTAAGCAGAGTGAGTGTTGTAGCAGAAAAGCTTATTTCCGTTATATTGCAGATAGTAATTCTGAATGCAGTAGTTTACGCTATTGCCGTTTCGTCAATTGCAATTATCGGCGAAACAGCACCTTGGCAGGAAATAACGCTTATGCATACTGCGTATTTGCTGTTACAGCTTGAGCTTGCAGGAGTCTGCTTTGGAGTTTCTGCTTTTCTGCGCAGAGGAAGTATCGGAACAGGACTTGGAATTGCAGTGATAATGTACTTTTTGAATATTATCGCAAATCTCACCGAAAGTGCAGAATTTCTGAAATACATAACTCCGTTCGGATATGCTGACGGAGCAGAAATCGTAAAAAACGTAAGCCTTGATATGAATATGATTGCAATAGGCTTGTTGTTTGCCGTTATAGGAATTTCGGCAGGCTTTGTGAAATATTGCATAAAAGACATTTCATAAATTGATATGATGAATTAACCGCCCACGAAAAAACTTCGTGAGCGGTTTTGTCTGTTTCTATTTATTAAATTCCCATTCTGTAATTTTATTACCGTTCACAAGAAATGCTTTCTTTGAAATTTCAGCCATAGGCGTGTCGCTAAAGCTGTCGGAATAAAACTTGTCAATTTCTCCGTCACTAAATTCCTCGTAAAATCTTCTTACCTTTTCCTTGCCGTGACAGTTTACACCGCTGTATTTTCCGCTTTTGCTGTCAACCTTTGATGCGATAAGGTGCTTAATTTCTAACTTTTTGCAAATCGGAGCAAGCAGAAATTCAGGTGACGCCGAAATAATCACGTCATCACTCTTTTTCTGCTTTATGTAAAAGTCTTTGATTTTACCGCAGCTTTTCTCCCAGAATTCTGCAACGTCTTTTTCGGTGTTGCACTTTGTAAGAAAGCGGTACATTTTTTCTTTAAATTCGGTTTTGGTGCCCCTTCTGAAAACATAAAATCTGAAAAAGGCGCATAAAAGAGACGGTGCAAGCAAAATAATACTCTTGTGCTTTTTCAGGCAGAACATATAAAAATCCGCCGTAGAGTCACCGTCATAAATTGTTTTGTCAAAATCGTAAGCGTTCATAGTCAATTTCTTTCCGTTATCAATAATGTTTATTACATTATAATATCACACACAGCATTTTTCAAGTTGTAAAAATTAATTAAAATTAAAGTAGTAATTATTGAATTTCGCAAGTCTTTATGTTAAAATGAAAAAGTATAGATATACAAAATAAGGAGTATCATAAAATGATAACGCATTTGCTGACAAGAA
>CAZNUF010000002.1:3854-17040 GCA_964576125.1 uncultured Ruminococcus sp.
ATTTGATGATGAATTCCTTTTCAAAAGGACAGAAAAGGATTGCTCTGTATATAGAAGAACATTACGACAAGGCGGCTTTTATGACCGCATCAAAGCTCGGCGAAACAGTAGGAGTTTCCGAGAGCACTGTTGTCCGCTTTGCCTCCGAACTCGGCTACGACGGTTACCCGAAGCTTCAGAAGGCTATGCAGGAGATGATAAGAAACAAGCTTACCTCCGTTCAGCGAATTGAAGTAACCTCGGGACGTATCGGCAACGATAATGTCCTCGACAGCGTTCTTAATCAGGATATTGAGAAAATCAGAAGAACAATTGAAGAAACATCTCACGAGGATTTCAACCGTGCCGTTGACGAAATCTGCAAGGCAGAGCGTATCTATATTTTCGGTGTTCGCTCAACCGCCGCAATCGCAAACTTCCTCGCTTACTATTTTGAGCTTATCTTTGATAACGTGCGTGTAATTAACACCACAAGCGCAACCTCTACATACGAGCATATTTTCAGAATTACGAACAAGGACGTTATGATTGGCGTTTCATTCCCACGCTACAGCGCAATGGCTGTTGAGGCTATGGATTTTGCACGTTCAAGAGGTGCTCACGCTGTGGCAATCACAGACAGTATGGCTTCTCCGCTTGTGCAGTCAGCCGATTCAGTGCTTATCGCAAGAAGTGATATGGCGTCAATCGTTGATTCACTCGTTGCACCGTTGAGCCTTATAAACGCTCTTATTGTTGCAACTGTTCTGAAGAAAAAGGACGAGGTTTCCGACACCTTCCGTGAGCTTGAAAGAGTGTGGAACAGAGAGGGCGTTTACACCAACCACGATGACGAACAGGATAATAAATCAGAAAATGATAAGTAAAAAGGTAGTTGTAATCGGCGCAGGCGCATCGGGCTTAATGGCGTCGGGGTTTGCCGCAGAGAACGGTGCAAAGGTAACGCTGATTGAAAAGAATAAGCGTGTCGGCAGAAAAATTATGATAACGGGCAAGGGCAGGTGCAACGTAACAAATAATTGTGATGTTCAGAATTTTATCCGCAACGTACCCGTAAACGGCAGATTTCTTTACTCTGCACTCAACGGCTTTACTCCGCAGGACGCAATGGATTTTTTTGAACACCTCGGACTACAGCTTAAGACCGAAAGGGGAAACAGGGTGTTCCCGAAGTCGGACAAGGCTGTTGATGTTGTCGATGCTTTGCACGATTTTGTAATTGACAAGGGCTGTAAAATCGTCTGTGATAACGCCGTTTCGCTTATAATTGAAAATAACGAGATAATCGGCGTAAAGTGTGAAAACGAAACGTATTATGCCGACAGCGTAATAATCTGCTGCGGCGGAAAAAGCTATCCGCTGACAGGCTCAACAGGTGACGGCTACACGCTTGCAAAGCAATCAGGACATACCGTAACCGAGCTTAAACCCTCGCTTGTACCTCTTGAAAGCAAAAATCCCGACTGCAAATCAATGCAGGGATTGTCGCTTAAAAATGTATCGCTTAAAATCGTTGACAATAAATCGCAGAAAACAGTCTTTTCCGATTTCGGTGAAATGCTCTTTACTCACTTCGGAATGAGCGGTCCGATGATTCTGTCGGCAAGCTCGCAAATTCGTGATATATCAGACGGCAAATACACCGCCGTAATTGACTTAAAGCCTGCATTAACCCCCGAACAGCTTGACAAAAGACTGCAAAATGATTTCAGAGAGAACTCAAATAAGGACGTTTCAAATTCATTTTCAAAGCTATTGCCGAGAAAGATTATAGTTCCCGTTTTAAAACGCTGGGGAGTTCCTTTTGACAAAAAGTGTAACTCTGTTACAAAGGAAGAACGCAGAAGGCTTTGCGAAATTTTAAAAGAATTTACCGTTGAAATAATCGGTTTTCGACCCATTGAGGAGGCTATAATCACCTCCGGCGGAGTAAAAACCTCCGAAATAAACCCCAAGACTATGGAAAGCAAGCTTGTAAAAGGCTTGTATTTTGCAGGAGAGGTTATCGACTGCGACGCTTATACAGGCGGCTTTAATCTGCAAATTGCATGGAGTACAGGCAGACTTGCAGGAATTTCTGCCGCCGAACTTTAAATAGATTTTACTTTTGAAAGGGTGAAATTAATGTCAGTTGCAATAGCACTTGACGGACCTGCAGGCGCAGGAAAGTCCTCAATTGCAAAGAGAGCCGCAAAAGCTCTTGACTATATATATGTTGACACAGGCGCACTTTACCGCACAATCGGACTTGCGGCTACACGAAAGGGCGTAGAGCCGAAACCGTCAACTGAAGTAGAAAAGCTGTTAAGTGAAATAACAGTTGACCTTACCTTTAACGATAAGGGCGAGCAGATTGTTCTGCTTGACGGCGAGGACGTTTCAGGACTTATCCGAACTCCCGAGGCTTCAATGATGGCTTCAAAGATTTCAGCCGTTCCGTCAGTAAGAGTATATCTCCTTGACTTGCAGAGAAATATGGCTAAATCTCACAACGTAATTATGGACGGACGTGACATCGGAACAGTTGTTCTGCCCGATGCAAAGGTTAAGATTTTCCTAACCGCATCTCCCGAAGCAAGGGCACAGCGCAGATACAAGGAGCTTTGCGAAAAGGGAATGGATGTAAAATATGAGGATATTTTAAACGACGTAATTACACGTGACTACAACGATTCTCACCGTGAAACCGCTCCCCTCAAGCCTGCCGAGGGCTGTGTAATGGTTGACACAACCGAGCTTGATTTTGAACAGTCGGTCGAAAAAATAATTTCCGTAATAAAGGAGAATATCTGATGGGACAATCCAAAGTTCTCTATGCAATCGGCAGAGTAGTCTGCACACCGATTTTTAAACTCTTTTACAGATACAAGCCGATTAATAATCACACAATCCCCGAAAAGGGCGGATTTATCGTTGCAAGCAATCACCTCTCGTTTTCCGACCCTGTCCTGCTCGGACTTTGTCAGAAACGCAGGCTGTATTTTATGGCAAAATCAGAGCTTTTCCGCAACAAGGCTTTTGCCTTTCTGATTCGTTCTCTCGGTGCTTTTCCCGTTGAAAGAGGAGCAGGCGACAACAAGGCTATCAAGACAGGCGAGGATTTGATAAAAGACGGCGAAATAATGACGATTTTCCTCGAGGGCGGAAGAACGAAAACAGGTGAGCTTATGCGTCCGAGAAGCGGCTGTGCTCTCGTTGCACAGCAAATGCAGGTGCCTGTTATTCCTGCCTGCATAACCATTGTCGGCAATCCGAAACACACCTTTGCAAAGCGTGTAATTCACTTCGGCGAACCGCTTACTCCCGAAGAGCTCGGTCTTACTCCCGACGGAGGCAGACGTGAGCTGAAGGATGCTTCAAACCGCATTATGGCGGAAATCAAAAAGATGAGGGAGCAGGATTTGCGTGAATATAAGAAAGGCTGATTCTGCCGGTTTCTGCTTCGGCGTAAACCGTGCAATAAAAATGGTTGAAGAGCTTCTCGATAAAAATTATAAGGTCTGCACTCTCGGCCCGATAATCCATAATATGGAGGTTGTCCGTGAGCTTGAACAGCGTGGCTGTCGTCCCGTCGATTCTGTTGACGAACTTAAAGAGGGCGAAATTCTCGTTATCCGTTCTCACGGAGTTCCCCGGTCGGTGATTGACGAGCTTGAAAAAAGAGGAGCTGACTACAAGGACGCAACCTGTCCGTTCGTCAAGAAAATACACAAAACTGTTTCGTCAGCCGACCCCGAAAACGACGTTGTTCTCATAGCCGGCAACAACAAGCACCCCGAGGTCTGCGGCATAATCGGTCACTGTAAAGCCGAGTGCCACACCTTCAATAATGAGGAAGAACTCGATGAAGTTCTCTCTATTATTCTAAAATCGAATAATAAACAGGTGTTAGTTGTTGCACAAACCACTTTTGACACAAAAGAATGGAAAAAATGTATAAAAAAGATAAAAAAGCTATGTACAAATGCGAAAATATTTGATACAATATGTAATGCTACGTCAGTTAGGCAGACCGAAGCGGATGCAATAGCGGCAACTTCTGACTTTATGATTGTTATTGGAGACAGGCACAGCTCAAATACGGGCAAGCTTTTTGACATCTGTAAAAAGCAGTGTCTTAACACCGTACTTATCGAAACGGCAAGCGAGCTTGACTATTCAAAAGTTAGGTCGGCACAAAACATAGGCGTAACTGCGGGTGCGTCAACACCTGCAAGGATAATAAAGGAGGTACTGGATACAATGAGTGAAATTAAATCCGGTGAAACAAATTTTGAAGAATCTTTTGAGGAGTTACTTGAAGAATCCCTCAAAAACTTAAATACAAACGAGAGGGTAATGGGTACAGTGCTCAGCATTGCGCCCAACGAGGTTCAGGTTGACGTCGGCAGAAAGCAGACAGGAATCATTCCTGCTTCCGAGCTTTCAAACGACCCCAACGCAAAGCCTGAGGATGTTGTTAAGGTTGGCGACGAAATTGAACTTCTCATTATGAAGACAAACGATCAGGAAGGCACAATTATGCTTTCAAAGCGCAGAGTAGACGCTCAAAAGGGCTGGGAGGAGCTTCAGGATAAGGTTGACTCTCAGGAAATTCTCACAAGCAAGGTAACAGAGGCTGTTAAGGGCGGCGTTATCGTTCTTTATAACGGCGTAAGAGTATTTATCCCTGCGTCACAGGCTACAGCTACACGTGACGAAAGCCTTGAGGATCTCGTAGGTCAGGATGTTGATTTCAGACTTATCGAGGTTTCACAGCACGGCAGACGCAGAAGAGCAATCGGTTCAATCCGCAGTGTGCTCAAGGAGCAGAGAGCTGCTCAGCGTGAAGAGTTCTGGAAAACATGCGAAATCGGAAAGAGATACAAGGGCGTTGTTAAGTCGCTCACAAGCTACGGTGCATTTGTTGACCTCGGCGGCGTATTCGGTATGATTCACATCTCCGAGCTTTCATGGACACACATAAAGCATCCCAGTGAGGTTGTAAACGTTGGCGATACTGTTGACGTATATGTAAAGGACATCAACGAGGAAACAAAGAAAATTTCTCTCGGCTTCAAGAACGCAGAAGACAATCCGTGGGAAATCCTCAAGAACAACTATCCCGAGGGCACAGTTGTTAAGGCTACAATCGTTGGTCTTACAACCTTCGGTGCATTCGCAAATATTATCCCCGGCATTGACGGTCTTATTCACATTTCCCAGATTGCCAACAAGAGAATTGACAAGCCCGCTGACGTTCTTAAGGTTGGCGAAGTTGTTGACGCAAAGATTACAGCAATCGACTTTGACAAGAAGCGTGTAAGCCTTTCAATGCGCGCACTTCTTCCCGAAGACGAGCAGGCTCCCGTAAAGGAAACTGCACCTGCAGAAGAAGCTGTTGAAACAGAGGAAGTTGTTGCAACAGAAGAAGTTGCAGCAGAGGACGCTGAATAATCAAGCATAATACGGGCACCTTAACGGGTGCCCTATTTTTTTAAACGAGAAAACGGAGGATTATTATGACGCCGCAGGAAGAATTTATTGCCATATATCAGGAACACATTACCCGTCAGGGTGCAGACGAGCTTTTGGAGTGGCTCAAGCGCACCGACTTTTTCACTGCTCCTGCAAGCTCAAAGTACCATTGTGCCTGTGAAAACGGACTGGTAATGCACTCGGTCAGCGTGTTCAACACGATGATGGAAAAGCACTTTGACGAAGAAACCGATAATGTCGAAAGCTTTGCAATCTGCGGATTGCTCCACGATTTGTGCAAGGCACAGTTTTATAAGGTGTCAACACGCAATGTAAAAAACGACCTCACAGGACAGTGGGAAAAGGTGCCTTTTTACGCAATTGAGGACCAGTTTCCTTACGGTCACGGCGAAAAATCCGTATTCCTGATTGAACGTAAAATGCACCTAAAAATTGACGAGGCAATGGCAATTCGCTGGCATATGGGCGAGTTCGGCGACAAAAACAGCAATACAATAAGTCAGGCTTACGACCGCTATCCTCTTGCCGTAAAGCTCCACCTTGCCGATTTGGAGTCAACCTTTTTGCGTGAAAAGGGAACCTCTGCGGTGAATAAATAATTTTGAATTAGAATTATATTTATAGTATAAAATCTTTCGGAGTGAAAATATGGATATAATTTCGGCTGAACGCCGCATAAAAGAGCTTACAGAACAGCTCGAATACCACAATAATTTGTATTATAATATGGACGAGCCTGAAATTTCGGACTTTGAATATGACAAAATGCTTCGGGAACTTGAAAATCTTGAGGAACAGTTTCCAACGCTGAAATCCCCCTTGTCCCCGACAAACAGGGTGGGCGGCAACGCAGGTGAAAAGTTTTCGCCAGTAACTCACGCCGTTGTTATGGAAAGCCTGCACGACAGCTTTTCTCACAATGAGCTACGTGACTTCGACCGCAAGGTGCGTGAGGTATCGCCGAATGTTCAGTATGTTGTCGAGCCCAAATTTGACGGCTTGTCGGTTTCCTGCGAATACGAAAACGGCGTATTTGTGCGTGGTTCAACTCGTGGCGACGGCACAACGGGCGAGGACGTAACGGATAACCTTATGACAATCAAAAGTCTGCCAAAGCGTATTGCAAATGCTCCCGAATATTTAGAAGTGCGTGGCGAGGTCTATATGTCGTTTGAAAGCTTCAACGAGCTTACAAAACGTCAGGAGGAGAACGAGGAAAAGACTTTCAAAAATCCCCGTAATGCCGCCGCAGGCTCTCTGCGCCAGAAAAATGCAAAAATTACCGCACAACGCAAGCTTGATATATATGTTTTCAACATTCAGCAGGTTCGTGGAGCAGAGCTTACATCCCACAGTCAGAGTCTTAATTACCTCACAGAGCTTGGTTTCCCGACAGCCTTCTACAATGTGTATGACGATATTGAGGACGTAATTTCAGAGATTGAGCGAATAGGTGATATGCGTGGCAGCTTTGACTACGCAATCGACGGAGCTGTTGTCAAGGTCAACAGCTTTGAAACACGCTCACTCCTCGGCAGTACCGCAAAATACCCGAAGTGGGCGGAAGCCTATAAATATCCACCCGAGGAAAAGTCCACAAAGCTTCTGAATATTGAAATTAATGTCGGCAGAACAGGAGTTTTAACCCCGGTCGGCAACTTTGAGCCTGTTTTGCTTGCCGGAACAACAGTCAGCCGTGCAACGCTCCACAACAAGGATTTTATTGAAGAAAAGGGTATATGCGTTGGTGATACGGTTATAATCCGCAAAGCCGGCGAGATTATCCCCGAGGTGCTTTCTGTTAAAGAGCACAGCGAAAATTCAGTGCCCTTTGAGTTTCCGTCACTCTGTCCGTCCTGCGGAAGTCCCGTATCTCAGGACGAGGGAGAGGCCGCAATACGCTGTACTAACACCGACTGTCCGGCACAGCTTATGCGACATCTTATTCACTTTGTCGGCAGAGATGCAATGGATATTGACGGACTCGGTCCTGCCGTACTTGAACAGCTTGTCAATGAGGGACTTGTCAAATCCCCTGCCGATTTGTACAGGCTAAAAGCGGATGATATTTCAAGCCTTGAACGAATGGCTGAAAAATCTGCTAATAACCTTATTTCCGCTGTTGAAAAGTCAAAGGAAAACGAGCTTTACCGTCTTGTTTTTGCACTTGGAATACGCAATATCGGTCTAAAAGCGGCAAAGCTTTTGTGTGAAAACTTCCCGACAATTGACGACGTAATGAACGCAAAAGCCGCTGATTTTGAAACGATTGACGGTTTCGGTGAGGTTATGGCTTTAAGCATTGAAAATTATTTCGCTCTTGACGGAACAAAGGAGCTTATAGCCGATTTAAAATCGCTCGGTCTTAAAATGAAGTCCTCTGCTCCAAAATCAGGCGGCGGAATTTTCAGCGGCAAAACATTTGTCCTGACAGGAACACTCCCCACAATGAAACGAAGTGAGGCTTCAAAGATAATTGAAGAGAACGGCGGAAAAACAAGCTCATCAGTTTCCAAAAAGACGTCCTACGTACTTTCAGGCGAGGATGCAGGCAGTAAGCTGACAAAGGCACAGTCGCTTGGAGTAACAATAATCTCCGAGGAAGAATTCAAGGCAATGATTGAAAAATAATCTCAGTCTACACGTTTCTTTAAAAAATACAAATCCTTACATTTATAATTTTAGTATCTTATAAATGTAAGGATGTTTTTTATGTGTGAATTTTTGATAATCTTCGGGATAATAGTCATAATTTCGGCTTTAATAGTTGGATTTTCGTTTTTGGTAAAACTTATCATAAACCTTGTTTCAACAAAATGGAAACACGTAAAGCCGAAAATTATAATCTATCACCGTAAAAAGCACGAGTGAGATAGGTTATATCTTCTCCAACGCCTCTTCAAGAGCGTTTGCAAGCTGGTCCGGGCAGGAAGTTCCTCTGCCTCGGCAGTCAATGCCTTTAATTCTTTTGATTGCTTCTTCTGCATTCATACCCTTGACAAGCTCGCAGATACCTGTTGTGTTGCCTGCACAGCCGCCTATGATTTCGCAGTCTGTGATAACTCCGTTTTCGTCAAGCTCAACTCTCATCTGTCTTGAACAAACGCCGTGTGGAATATATGTGTGCGTCATACTATCGACCTCTTTCTAAATCTTTTGTTATTATGTTAACACAGTTTTTTAAAAAAATCTATATAATTCTATTTTTTTATTTTGAATTTATAAATCTTATGTTATACTAATAGAAAGATAAAGGATGTTGATAAGATGTCAATTAAAATAAATCTCGGAGCGTGGAGCTCTGTTTTTGCAGTACCATCAAAAATTGTCGATGAGGGACTGAAATTCTCCGACGGCGTAAAGCTAAAGGTCTTGCTTTATGTCCTGCGAAACAGCGGAAACGAAATTACCGATAACGATATTTCAGCCGCAACAGGCGTTAACGTCACTGATATTCCCGAAGCACTCGATTATTGGGTAAGTATGGGAATTTTGCAAAAGAGCGAAAACGAGTATAAACCGGTACAACCTGTTGCAGAAGAAAATTATAATTCTGTATCAGAAAAATCTTTAAATAATAATTCTATCGAGGAAATAAAAGAAGAAAATTATTCTGTAAAAGAAAATAAAGCTGTTACTGTTGAAGATATTTCAAGTGAAGTAGAGTCGGCAAAACAGCGTTTTACCGTAACCCGTCCTCAGAAGCCCGATTATGTTTTTACCTCACAGCGGCTTGCAGTTGATGAGGAACTGAATATCCTTGTCGGAGAAGCACAGACAGCTCTTGGCAAAGTGCTTTCAAATTCCGATATTGCAACTCTTTTAATGCTCAAAGATACCTGCGGACTTCCGCTTGACGTTATTATTATGCTGATTCAGTATTGTATCAGTATCGACAAGGGCAATATGCGTGCAATAGAGAAAATCGGAATCGGCTGGGCAGACGAGGGGATAGATACGCTTGAAGCGGCTGACGAAAAAATCCGCAGAGTAAAGCAGATGAATAAGAATTTTTCGATTGTTTCCTCTGCATTCGGACTGAAAAACGTCGGTTCTCCCACCAAAAAACAACTTGAATACAGCGAAAAGTGGGTAGGGGAATGGAAGTTCTCCCCTGAAATGCTGCGAGAAGCCTACGAAAGATGCGTTGACAGTAAGGGTACAATGAAGTTCAGCTATATTGACGGAATCCTGAAACGCTGGAACAGCAACGGAATCAGAAATAAAAAAGAGCTTGAAAAGTTTGAAAGTTCTCCCGATAAAAAGAACAGCACAAGAAAAACTTCGTATAATATAGACGAGCTTGATAAAATTGATACTCTTGACGATTTTTAAAAAGAGGTGATCAAGATGGGATACAGCAGTAGTGTTTACAAAGCGGCGGCAGACAGATTGTTTGAAAGACGTCTGAAGGCTGAAAAGGATGCCGACAGGCGTAAAGCCGAAATTTATAAAAAGTTTCCGAGAACAAAGGAGCTTGAAAAGGAAATTTCAAGTTGCGGAATTCAGGCGGCACGTGCAGTAATCAGCGGTGGAAATGTTACGGAAGAAATGAAAAATCTTCGTGACCGAAACCTTGCAATGCAGTCGGAGCTTGCAGAAATTCTCACTTCCAACGGCTATGATAAAAATGTTTTTGAGCCTAACTACACTTGTAAAAAGTGTCGTGATACCGGTTATTTTGAAGAAAACGGAAGAACTCTTGTCTGTAATTGCTTAAAGCAGGCGCTCGTTTCCTGCGCTTGCGAGGAGCTTAATCGCAAAGCACCTCTGTCACTTTCAACCTTTGACAGCTTCAGCCTTGATTATTACGACAAGGAAGTCGATTATAAAACAGGAATTTCGCCATGCAATCATATGAGCAAAATCCTGCGTTACTGTCAAAGCTATGCCGAAAATTTTACGAAAAATTCTGAGAGTATTCTTATGAAGGGCGCAACGGGACTCGGCAAAACTCACCTTTCACTTGCAATAGCCAACGAGGTTATCAAGAAAGGCTACGGCGTAATTTACGTTTCGGCACCTTCCCTTATGCAAAAGCTTGAAAAGCTGTATTTCTCAAGAGATGACGACAACTCTGCGATAGATATGCTCATTGAGTGCGACTTGCTGATAATCGATGATTTGGGAACTGAATTTCACGGTCAGCTTTCGGTTTCGCAGATGTACAACATTTTCAACTCACGTATGCTTGCAAACAAGCCTGTTATTATCAACACGAATCTATCCCTGCGTGAGCTTGAAAAAATTTACACCGAAAGGTTTGTTTCACGAATTATCGGAAATGCGCAGAAACTTGATTTTCTCGGCAGTGACATAAGAGTAAGAAAAAAATAGAAAAAATTTTGAAAAATCCCTTGACATTTTTACTTTTATGTCCTATAATAACTATCGTTGCACGTTCGGTAGCAATTACATCTTGTGGAATAGTGTAACGGTAGCACGACAGACTCTGACTCTGTTTGTTGGGGTTCGAATCCCTATTCCACAGCCACATAGCCCCGAATTATTCGGGGCTGTTTTAAATTCGAGGTGTAGCGCAGTTTGGTAGCGCACATCGTTCGGGACGATGGGGTCGCAAGTTCGAATCTTGTCACCTCGACCACAACTTAACGCCGAGCTCACTGGTTCGGCGTTAAATTCTATTATTTGGAGGATTATTATGAAAAAGGTTATTTCAATCGTATCGGCATTTGTCCTTTGTCTTGCAATTTTCACAGGTTGCGGAGCAAAAGAGGTAAAATTAAGCGAAGTAATGGATAAAATCAATTCTGATTTCAGCCTTTCACTTCAGACTCTCAAAAGTGCAGACGAGCTTAACACATACTACAGCATTGACACAGCCGATGTAAAGCAGTTTGCCGCTGAAATTGACCCCAACAATAATGCTCCCGTAGAAATCGTACTTATAGAAGCTGTTGATGCTGATGCGGCTTCAAGAGTAGAAACAGCGCTTACAACACGTTATAATGCAATTTACAGCCAGTATTCCTCATACACACCCGAACAGCTTGATATGGTAAAGGCTTGCAAGGTGACAAAGGACGGCAATTTCGTAAGTATGATTGTTGCTGACAAGGGCGCAGATATGCTCAACGTTTTCTACAGCTATGTTAAATAATTCGGTTTCCCGAATACTTATGGGCGGACACTGACTGTTCGCCCGTTTTGTTTGTATATTATCTTTAAGGCAGGAAAATTATGACTCAAAGCGAAATTCAGAAAAATTTTGAACATATGAATACTATGCAGCGCAAGGCTGTTTTTGCAACCGAAGGTCCTCTGCTAATCCTCGCCGGTGCAGGCTCGGGCAAGACGACCGTTCTTGTAAACCGAATAGCCTACATTCTTCAGTCACAGCTCTGCAAGCCGTGGCAGATACTTGCAATCACCTTCACTAACAAGGCGGCAGGCGAGCTTAAGGAGAGAATCTGCAACGCTGTTCCCGAGGGCGGAGCCGACATCTGGGCGGCTACCTTCCACTCAACCTGTGCAAGAATTCTGCGCCGTTACGGGGACAGAATCGGCTATACAAGCCACTTTACCGTTTACGGAACAGACGACCAGAAAAAGCTTATCAAGGATATTCTGAAACAGCTTCACATTGACGAAAAAATCCTGCCTGCAAAGACTATTCTTTCGGAAATTTCAAAAGCAAAAGACAAAATGCAGACGCCTGAGGAAATGCTCAAGGAGGCAAACTTTGACAGCCGCAAGGCTTCAATTGCAAAGGCGTATGAGCTTTATCAGTCAAAGCTCAAAACAGCCGATGCAATGGATTTTGACGATATGCTCTGCAATACCGTTCTTCTCTTTGAAAAGTGCCCCGAGGTGCTTGAATATTATCAGAATCAGTTTAAGTACATAATGGTTGACGAGTATCAGGACACCAACAAGGTGCAGTACAAGTTTGTCAGTATGCTCGCCGAAAAATACGGCAATATCTGCGTTGTCGGTGACGACGACCAGAGTATCTATAAATTCAGGGGAGCTACGATTGAAAATATCCTCTCCTTTGAAAATACCTTCAAGGGCGCACAGATTATCCGCCTTGAACAGAACTACCGCAGTACGCAGAATATACTCAACGCAGCAAACGAGGTTATCTCAAACAACACTATGAGAAAGGGCAAAACCCTTTGGACGGAAAACGGTGAGGGTGAGAAGATTGAGGTGCACACCTCCGAAACCGAACGTGATGAGGCGGCGTTTATTGCCAAGACTATTCTTGACGGCGTTGCAAACGGCAGAAAGTTTTCCGATTATGCAGTGCTGTACAGAATGAATGCACAGTCGAACGCCGTTGAGCAGGCTCTGTCACGCAGCGGAATACCGCACAGATTAATAGGCGGTCACCGTTTCTACGACCGTGAGGAAATCCGTGATATGGTTGCTTATCTTCAGGTTATCAATAATCCGCACGACGATGTAAGATTAAGCCGTATAATTAACGTGCCGAAGCGTTCAATCGGTGCAACTACCGTTTCTCACGCCGCTGAAATTGCATCGGGCTTGGGCGAGAGTATTTACACTGTAATCAAGGACGCCGACAGCTATCCCCAGCTTTCACGTGCCGCTTCAAAGCTTAAAGCCTTTGTAAATCTGATTGACGGCTTGATTGAGGCAGAGCAGAGCGGCGATTATTCTCTTGCGGAATTATATAATCTCGTAATTGAGCATACTAATTATGAAAATTACCTTAAAACAG
>CAZNUF010000003.1:0-15463 GCA_964576125.1 uncultured Ruminococcus sp.
TACCTGCACAAGTATCGAATATATCTCTTGAAGCAGGGAACATTATTGTGCTATCTGACATATTTCTGAAATAAATAGTTAATCCTCTTTTTACCTTTTGAGATAAATCAGAAGAATGGATTATTTCTATCATTTCGTTAATAGTTAATACTCTAGCACTTGCATATTCATTAATGAACATTGAAGGGTATTTAATACCTACCATTTTAGAATACTTTTCTTTAAGTTCTGGATTTTTGTCCATTAACTTAGAGAATTTACCTATTACAACACAATCTTCTGGTATTAAGCCTTTACCGAATGTAGCAGTTATATCGCCTGCAACAACTGTGTTATACATAGTAGCTTTGTTATTTTCATCAACAAACTCAATATTAAGTCCATCTATCATATTTTTCATAGTTTGATAAGCGTCCTCAACTCTCTTAGCATTAACTATTGGATTAGATGGATTTGTTTTAGCAAGCACATCTAAGATGTACTTATCATTTAAGTTAACTTCTTTAACTTCTTGTGATAAGATATTGCTTATTATTCTTGCAACTTGCTTAGTACCTTGAAGATTAATGTATTCTATAAATTCTTCAAGTCTACCTTGTCTTTGAGCTTCTATAATCACTTTTTCAAGGAATTGCTTAGAAGCTTGTGAAGTTGTAATTTTACCAATAGACATCATAGAGAATACTAAGTTTGAAGGTTTGATATGACATTTAACAGCGTTGCTATCTAATAGCATATTAGTGTTAGAACCATCACCTAAGAAGTTAACATCACCTCTTTTTCTCACTTCATTAAGCATTTCAATTAATAATTCATCTGGAACTACTATTACTTGGAATTTCATTACTCCATAGATTCTAGCTTGAAGAACTAATTTACAAGCTTCGTTAACGCTGTGTAATTTGAATATTCTTTGAGCGTATGAAGCTTTCATATAAACTTGACCATCAGAAGTATTTGCGTTAGCGTCAAAGTTGCCTTTGAATAGTGCTATTTTATCTAATGTTGAGAAGTTAACGCTTGGTGTCCAAGCTAAACCTGGTCTTGAAGCAAATTTTAATGAAGCATTTAATGATAAGTCTTGGTTCATGCTATCGATTACATTTGGGATAACAACGTTGATTATATCCATATTTGATTTAGCGATTGACTTATCATACCATATAGTTTTGCATTTCTTAACGCTTGAAGATGTATACATAAGCATTGCGTATTCTCTATACCCTTTTGTTGGTTCTTTTACTACTTTACCAGTAGAGTGATTAACACATAATGTTTTTCCACTTAGCTCATATGCAGTTTGTAAGCCCATTTCTACCATGATGTAATCTGTTGTGAAGTTTTCGTAAGATTTAGAAACTCCATTAGATGTTTTAACTAACATATCTGTTAATTTTGCGTTTCTTAGGAAGTTATTTTCACCTTGTCTTACAACTGATACTTCGATTTCATCTGCTATTGTTATGTCATAGATGTGATAACCTTCGCAAGAGCAAGATAAATGTTTAGCGTTAATTACTGTGTTAACTCCGAATTTAACTCCTTCGTTTACTGTGTTAAATGCTGTTTCCTTTGTGTTGATTGATAATGTACTGTTCATAGTTGAACCCTCCTTGAATTTATATATATATTTATTATTTTGCAAATGTATTGATAAAGCATATGTGCGTCCATTTGCGATAACGCACGTACGCCCTACTGGATTTCGTTTATAAGCGTTAATGCGATCATTAGCGTTTGATAAACGAAACGTTTAATTCATTACGATTGTTTTTCATAGTCATCACCTCTTTCTGCGCCTTTGCGCCCTTAATTTAATTCATAGATTATTTGATTTGATAAGCAATTTATTGCTTAATCATAATTTCTGTAACGATTAAGTGAAAGAAATTATAACTAAACATTAAAGCGTAGTCGTAGCGAAGTTGTTGTGTCGGAAAGCATTAGCAATACGTATCAAAACGTCTGCTAAGTGTATACTACACAACTAGATAAGAACTTTGTATTTTTAAGTGTTTGTGTTACTTTGTGAAAGTAACTCACGTAGCACGTAGCGAAGCTATGTGTAGTGCAAACACGAGCGAAAATCCACTTAGTATAACGCTTAGAAGCACTTCATACGCAATTAGTCGCTTGGTAAATGGAATGAGTGTGTATGATTAGTGCTTGTTAGCGTTATGGTAAGTTAGTTGAGCGAGTATCAGAATGATGGTGAACGTATTGATTTCATGTGGTATCACTTCCTTTCATAATAAGATTATATAAAGCAGATAAACTGCGAAAGATGGATATAATTCATAGCACGTTTAAACCATACATATGTAATGCACTTCGTAGAGCTAAACGATTGTAATCTAATTTAATAGCCAATTCCTCGCTTAGCGACTAATGTATGATAAACGCTGTTTATGTGAATATAGGATATAACCTAGTGATTTGTCAGATATACACCAACTAAGCGTATTGATTGTAGAGAATAACAACCAACAAGCTCTATTGAGTGTATGTAAGTAACAACCTCCATGGAAGCCCACGGAGTGAAGATTACAACGTCTACTAAACACGTTTGGAAGCGTTGAGAAGATTGCGAAGCATGAGCAACACGAAGTGCTTGTCTTATCTGCGTTTACATAGCGTGTTTCTCTGCCCAAGATTGGGCAACGTTCGCCAGAACGTGGGTTGATACATAGTGAGCGTTAATAAGCGAAGCGACATTAATGCGATGGCTCGCAGCGAACTTGTGAGCGTAGAGATTAATCACTCTGTGATGTTTGGCACGTAAGGGGGTGTGGGGGAGTTCGTCCCCCAGTACACGAAAGAACAAGTTTCTTGCGCAGTTAAGTATAGATGGATATATATATTATTTTTTTCTCTTCTCAACAGAACACAAGGATACCGTATAGGGGTATAGGGTATGCAAGGGGGCGTACTCTGAACGTAACAACCATATTAGGAATACCATAATAATAGATGAATTAAGGTGGTGAACAATTTGAATATAGTAGAAATAATGGCGTTACTAATAACGTTCTGGGCAATGTTAATCGGAACAATATTAATAACCTTTAGCATAACAAAAGATAAAGTACCTGCGATTGTAAATAAAATCGTAGAGGTTAAAGAACACAAACCTACTGTTAATGAGGTAGAAATCGTAACAGAGGAAATGGAAGCAGATATGGAAGAAGGTGTAATGAATGAGTATTACAGCAGATTCTAATGAAATAGTAAAAGATGGTCAAAGTCTAATGGTGCTTGACTTAGGGGATAGTACACTAAGACGACCTTTAGCACAAAAAATCATGCAATTATGGTGTTCTGGTATTTACACTAAGAAAGAAATTGCAACTATACTAAACACAACAACTACTACGGTAAATAAGTATCTACGTGATGAAAGAGTGTTAGAAGCGATAGATCATTACCAAAAAGTAGAAACACAGTTAGTAGACCAAAACATAAAAGCTATGAGAGAGAAAGCATTAAAAACTATTAATGAGCTTATGGATAGTGATGATGACAAAGTAAGGTATCAAGCGTCTAAAGACGTATTAGATAGAACTGGCCATTTAGCAACTATGAAGAAAGAAGTTACTATTCAACATAAGACTTTTGAAGAACAATTAAATGAAATTATAAATGCCGATTATACGGTGGAAGGGGAATAAACATGGATAATGATAAATTTTTAAAAAGAGCAAAGAAGTGCGTAGCAGATAACGTTGTTGAATTAATAGAAGAAGATTTATATATAGTTTGGTTCTGTAAAACTCTTCAAAATTGGAAAGCTCTAATTTCAACAGATGTTATTAATGGCTTATATTGGGAAGTAACTCATAATGGAGATAAGAACGAAACATACGTAGATATGTATACAAAAACAAATAATATATGTGTAAAGGGTGATAACTGATGGATGTTATAGATGAATACATATCAGTTATTTATGATACGTATTTAGCTCACGTAGTCGAGCATAATGACTATGAAACATTTGGACACGCTATGGCAATTGTCCTACCAACATTTATGAAATTAGCGAAGGATTTATCCGAAATTACAAAAGTAAAGCCAGAAGGGGCGAAAATAGGTGAAAGAACAGAACAATAATTTATTAAAAAACTTACTTACGAATAATCGTATGTATATAGAAAATTGCTTAAAAATCGTAAACAAAGACGGTGAATTAGTGCCTTTTAAACTTAATGATGGACAAATCATAGTTGATAATATCATTAAAGATTTAGAAGCACGTAATAAGCCAGTAAGACTTATTATACTAAAAGCTCGTCAGATGGGCATATCAACATACACAGAAGGATATATATTCAAAAAAACTGTAACACAAACATATAAATCCTCTTCTATTATTGCCCACCTAGATGAAGCTTCGCAGAATCTATACAATATGTATAAGAACTTCTACGAGAATATGCCAGACGCTTTAAAGCCAATGAAGAAATACCTTAACTCTGATTTGTTAGAATTTGCGAATCCTAGTACAAATGAAGAGGACGTTAAAAGAAATCCTGGGCTAAAAAGCAAAGTTACAATCAAAACAGCTAAAAACGCAAAATCTGGGCGTTCTCAAACTATCCATTATCTTCATGCTTCAGAGGTGGCTTTCTGGGACGACGCTAAGACCTTAATGACTGGACTTATGCAAACTATTCCTAATAAACCTAACACAGCAGTAATACTTGAAAGCACAGCAAATGGTATAGGTGGCTATTTTTATGATGTGTGGGAAAGAGCTATGAAAGGCGAAAATGCCTTTACTCCGATATTTTTACCTTGGTTTGTAGATACTGGTTACAAAATGGATTTTGAAACAGAGCAGGAGCGACAAGATTTTATCGCAGAAGTTGAATATGAGTTCAAGAATGATAAGGGCGAAACAATATACACAGATGAAAAAGAATTAATGATGATGGTTGAAAGAGATTGGAATATGAAACTATCTTATGAACAGTTAAAGTGGCGTAGATGGTGTATCGCCAACAACTGTAACGCAGATATAGAACAATTCCAACAAGAGTACCCATCAACACCAGAGGAAGCATTTATTGCTTCTGGTAGACCTAGATTCAACGTATCTAAGTTAAAGAAATATTTACGTCATACAGAAGATGGAATAAGAGGAAATCTTTACTATGATGGGCAAGGAAGAGTTCATTTTGAGAAAAATAAAGATGGTTATATCACTATGTGGAACGCTCCAAAACTAGATAGATATTATTGCATAGGTGGAGATGTAGCCGAAGGACTTATTGATGGGGACTATAGCGTAGGTATAGTAGGTTCGCAAGAGGACTTAAAAGTAGACGCAATGTTCCATGGACACATTGATCCAGATTTATTCGGAGCAGAGCTAGTTAAACTCGCTAAATTCTACAATGACGCATACATAGGTGTGGAAGCAAATAACCATGGACTTACTACGTTAAAAGCAATACAAAAATTAGACTATTATAACATTTATTTTAGTAAGGTTTATGACCAAATCACAGATAAACTTACTCAAAAGATAGGTTGGCAAACTAACGCTAAGACTAAACCATTAATGATAGACAAATTAGCTGAATTTATAAGAGAAGAATACATAGGAATCAAATCAAAGCTTATTATAAGAGAATTATTAACTTACGTTATAGACGATAAAGGTTCAACAAACGCACAAGAAGGTTGTCATGATGACACAGTAATGGCTCTCGCAATATGGCTTCAAGTCATACTAGAAGGACGTGGAGATAGCTACACGCCAGAAATATCAGACGAAAGAGTTAAAAACAGAGCAAACTTCGATATAGACAGACCATCACTATACAGAGAACGTGATGAAGATGAAGAAGAGGACGAAGATCCTTTTATAGAATACTCAATTTAGGAGGAAAATAAATGGCTAAAGATAATAAAAAACCATATGAACCTATCTCTAAAGAAGAGAAAACAGTAAATATGGTATTAAATATGTTCAAAAGAGCTGAACAAGCAAAAGCTCCTTACGTTTCTACATGGAAAAAATGTAAAGAAGCATATAAAGGAGAGATGGATAATGAAAAGAAACCAGAATACAAGTCTGATAACGTGTCTAACTACATCTTTTCAACTCTTGAAACTATCCGCCCTATTATGGTTGCTGAAAACCCTAAATTCCAAGTGCTACCACGCCTTGAAAAAGACTTCAACAAATCGTATAGAGTGCAACAAGCTTTGGACTACGAGTGGACGAGAACAAAAATGGATACACTTATACCAAAAGCAATCTTGCCTTCGCTTCAAATCGGAACAAGCATTATTGGACTATTTTGGAATGGAGAAGATACAAAAATAGGTAACGTTGAACCTAAGCTTATAAGTGCATTTAACTTCTTCCCAGATCCTTCTGCTCTTACAATGGAGGACGCAGATTACGTTATTTACGCTTCATACCAAAACGTAGGTAAGGTAATAAGAGCGTTCCCAGAAAAAGCAGAAGAACTAAAAATGCAAACTAAGAAACCAGATAAAGAAGATCTTATCATGGGGCAAGACAGTACAAATTTCTCAAATCAATCTATATTAGTGCTAGAGTGTTATATGCGTGATTATGAAATGGTAACACAAAAGCTTGAAGAAGATGGAGAGATTATTGAAGAACGTAAGATGAAATACCCTAAAGGGCGTAGAATAATAATCGCAGGAGAAACGCTTCTTTCAGATGGTGAAAATCCTTACAATGATGGTAAATTTCCATTTATAATGTTTAAATGCTATGACTTAGAGGATTCATTCTGGGGTATGGGTGAGGTAGAACAATTAATGAAACCTCAAAAACACGCAGATAATCTTACAAATCAAATCATAGATAACGCTAGATTAACAGCTAACTGTCAATGGATAAAAGATAAGAACGCAGGAATAGAGCAAGGAAAACTTACTAATAGGCCAGGACTTATTGTTACTAAAAACCCAGGAACAGAAGTTAGAAGAGAACAACCACCTTCAATCCCTGCTTACGTCCAAAACACGGTAGAAATGCTTAAAAGAGATATTGAAGTAATATCTGGTGTATTCGATATAACAAGAGGTGAAAGGCCTGCTTCTATTACATCTGGTGTAGCGATAAACCAACTTACTCAATCAGCTCAAAGTAGAATTAAGTTAAAAATGAAATACTTAGAAAATTCACTAGCTGAACTAGGTTCTATGTGGGTAAATCGTATTATACAATTCTGGAAGTTACCAAGACAACTTAGAGTAATGGTAAGTATAAAAGATTTTGAACAAGCTACAAACGATATGAATATGCAAGGACAACAATTCGCTGTTCAACCACCAGTAAATGGACAAGTACCTATATTCACTAATCTTAGTGGTGAAGAGATAGATGGAGATTGGGATATAAGCGTGGTAGGTGGTTCTACTATGCCAGTAAACAAAAACTCTAGGTTACAACAATTAATCTCGCTTTCTCAAACTCCTGCCGAAGATGGATTACCGATGGTAGATAGACAAACTATACTTGAAAATTCAGAACTTCCTAACGTTGAGGAAATCTTAGCGAGGTTTGAAGCCATAAAGCAACAACAAGCAGAGCAAAGCCAAGCTCAACAACAATCAATGCTTCAAGAACAACAAGCTAATATTCAAATGTCTGCACAAGCTGAAATGCAAAAAGCACAACAAAAATTTGAATTTGAAATGCAAAAAGAACAAATGAAGGAAGTTAATGATAACGCTGAACACGATAAAGATAGACAATTACAATTAGCTCAAATGCTTATGAACCTTATGCAACAACAAAATAACGCTAATAGTGAAGGTTCTGAACAAAGTTCAGAAAAAGAGAATAATATGAGTAATGAGAATGTTGAAGATACTGGAAATGCACAAATGGAGCAAGAAGCTCAACTACAACAAATAATAGATCATATTATGAGTTTACCACCAGAAGAGCAACAAGCTATCTTAGAGCAATATCCAGAGTTAGTACAAGTTATGCAATTAGCACAACAACAAATGTAGAAAGAAGGTAAGTAAATGGCATTTACAGATTGGATTGCTGACGAGCAATTAGATGAAGTAGAAATTGAAGAAGATATAACTAACGAAGAAGTTAGTGAAGTTGAAGAAACGATAGAAGAACAGATAGTAGAGGAAGCACCACAAGAAGAGGTTGCTCCCCCTACGCCACAAACATTTAATATTGGTGGAAAAGAATTAACTTTAGCTGAAATCGAAACTGGTTATATGCGTCAACAAGACTATTTAGCAAAAATCGAAGAAGCTAATAAGTTAAGAGAAGAAAGCAAACAAGCGTTAGAGCTTGTAGATTACATCAAGAAAAATCCAGAAGTTGCACAAAGATTAATGAGCGAAGAAAATGTTCCTAGTAATATTTCTAGCTCAATAAATCCTGCAATGGAAAGAATTGAAAAACTTGAAAAACAATTATACATTAAAGAAATGGACGCTACATTAAATGGATTAAAAATGAAATATCCAGACTTCAACGAAATTGAAGTGCTTAATAGAGCTGTTCAATTAAATACTAGCGATTTAGAATTTGTGTACCACGGACTAAGAGGGGCAAACATGGATAACATAATAGCTCAAAAAGTAAAAGAACAGTTGGCACAAGCTACACAAGAAATGGCTAAAAATTCTCAATCTACTAGAACAGTAGTTGGTAACGCTAAACATTCAGAAGTTGCTACTACTACACATAATTTAACTAAACAACAAATGAGAGTGGCTGATATGATGGGAATATCATATGAAGACTACGCTAAATACTTATAATTTTTAGAGGTGAATTAAATGTCTAAAACTCCAATGGGGAACAAAACACATCAAGAGGTGAACTTTGGTAAATTATTAGAACCAGGTTTAAGAAAACTATTCTATGAAACATTTGACGAAGTTCCAGAACAATATTCAAAAATATTCAAAGTACACAACTCAAAGAAAGCTAGAGAAGTTGACTACGGACTAGGAGCAATGCCATTATGGAGCGAGTTTGGTACAGCTATTAACGCTAACTTAACTGGTGAACCTGTTGGTGAAGCAGAAATGCCATCTGTAAACTACGTAACAATCCCTGCAGGATTAGAAAGAGTTTATGTACATAAGGAGTTCGCACAAGGGTTCCAAGTTGAAAGAAAGATGGTAGATGACGAACAATACGGTGTTATAAACAAAATGCCTAAAGACCTTGCAAGAGCAGGTAGATACAAAGTTGAAATTGACGCTGTATCTGTATTAAATAAAGGATTCACTAATACTGGATATGATGGTAAAGCGTTATTTGCTAAAGACCACCCATTATTAAAAAGTGGAGAAACTTGCTCTAACTTAATCGAAGGTGAATTAAACGTTGAAAACTTAAAGAAAGCAATTATTGCTATGAGAAACTTTAAGGACGAAGCAGGAAAGAAAGTTGTATACAAAGCTGATACATTAATCGTTCCTCCTGCATTAGAATTTAAAGCTATCGAATTATTAAACTCTATCAATCAAGCTGATTCTGAATTAAATAACGTAAACAGCTTAAAAGGAAAGTTAAAGATTGTTGTACTTGACTTCTTAGAAAGCGATACAGCATGGTTCGTAATGGATTCTGCAAGACACGAATTAAACTTCTTCTGGAGAGTTAGACCAGAGTTCAAACAAGCAGAAGATTTTGACACTTTAGTAGCTAAGTACAGAGGTTACATGAGATACTCTTATGGATATTCTGATTACAGAGGTATCGTAGGTTCAAAAGGTCTTCAAACTCCTGGAAAAGCAAAAGCAAAATAGCATAATTTAATATAGGAGCGTTTATTCGCTCCTTTTTGTTTATATGTAGAGGTGATTAAATGAAAAGAACGGAAAATCTAAATTTACCAATTTACGATAATCCAGAGAGCGATATATTCAAAATTAATGATATTAATAATGCTCACAAAGCGATAGATAAACAATATAAAGAGCTTAAAAATATAAAAGAAACAGTAGAAAGCACAAACCCTAGTGCTAATTTACAAGGACAAATTAATGATATAAATGCGTCATTGGATACTAAAGCGAATAAAAATGAAGTTGTAAAAAAGGGTGCTGTAGATTTAGATGAAATGACAGAGAGAACATTGCAAGCAATTCAAGGTGGAGGAGGAGCTAGCTTTGAGTTATTATCAATTCCAAGAGATTCAAGCGTTGATTTAAATAAATTAAACGAAGATTTTCAATCAGTTTTATTTCCACGTAAGTCAATTAAATATCCTATTGATAATTTAGATGAAACACTTCCAAATCATATAAATGCAAATAGTAGATTTATACAAAAAGAAATAATTCCAAAAAATTCTTATTTAAGCTATGTTGATGTTTATCTAGGAAACGATGGTTCTTTTGTTGGAGGAACTTTAAAATTAGAGTTATTTTCAATTGATGGATCAACTATAACAAAGTATTATGAAAAAAGTTTTATTACTAAAATTGGTGTTAATAAGTTAGATGTAAATAAAATGATAACAAAGAATACTTATATTGCTTTTAGTAGAAATGGTTTTTCTTTGCTTAAATATAAACAAGGAACAGAAAATAATTGTTATTATACATCTGATATAAATACTAGTTCTTTTGATTTAGCTTCTTTAAATTTAGGTAATTTTATATTATCAATGAAAGTTGAGGTATTAGATTTAGGGATAAGAACATTTAAATTAGAAACATCAAATGTTCTATTAGTTGATAAAGAAAACGGTGATTTTACTAACGTACAAGACGCTATAAATTCAATAAATGATGATAGTGAAATTAAACCATATACAATAATGGTAGGGCAAGGAGTATTTCCACGTTTTTCAATGAGGTCTAGCGTTACTGGAATAGATAGAATGAGGTATATAAGTATAATAGGGACTAATAAGTATTCATCAATAATAAGAGATAATACTGGGCATTATGTTACTGGTAGTTGTGATATATGGAATAAAGGAACAATAGAGAATTTAACAGTTGAAGTATCACATAAAAATGATACATCTGAAGAACGTAGAAAAGCATATGCTTTGCATTTTGATTTTGGGCAATGTGATGCCGAAGTTAGAAATTGTATATTAATAAGTCATCAAGCACCTGCAGTAGGTATTGGATTATATCAAGATACAACTATTAAATTTAAAGATTGTGAGTTATATAATTTATGCCCAAGCGATTATGGAACAATGGTTGATTACGGAGCTATATTTTGTCATTCTCAAAGTGCTGAAAATATAACTAACCAAAATATTAAATTAGAAAATTGTAAAGTCGTTTCTCAAAATGGAGATAAATCAGCGTGGTTTTCTAAAATTGGAACTGGTGGAGAAATGATTGTTGAATCAATCAACACCATGTATTATTCACACAAAGAAGGAATTGGTGCAAAAGTTATTAATAATGCAAAGCTAAGTCCTTATTCATATGGTAATAACGCTAGTAATATGAATAATTGATAAACAAGACGCACTCAACAACAAAATTCAACACGTTTCACGTGAAACATACAAAATACGAGGTGATAAAATATGTATAACGGACAAGCTAAGCTAAAGCTTTACGAAGATACATCTTGCACTAAAGAGATACGCCTATCTCCTACTGGTGAATATATTCTTAACGCTAGAATAGTTACTGGTCATGCTAGTGGAACGTACAATAAGAATATATATACAAAGAACGTAGGCTCTCATAGTGCATATAATATAAGTGTAACAAAGCTTACTGATACGTCTAGTGAAGCGACTATTCAAAAGAGCTTTAGCACTTTGCCATCTAACGCTAGAGAAGTTATAAAAGTATCTATACCTTACGAAAAAGGTGATAGAAATACGATAAGAATATCTATTAAAGTAGATTACGATAACATACCTTAATGAACACTATAAAGAAATTAAGCGTTGAGATTAATAAGTTAGATGGTTTAAAAATATGCAAATTAGAAAACTCAAAAGAAAGAGAAAATGCACTATATATTGCTGATGAGCATAAAAATGATTTATCAACTTACGCAGAACATGATAGAGTGTTCAATAACGTAGATATAGTGCAAGATATGTTAATAGATGTTATGGAGCAACCTAGAGTAATAAAAACATTACATACTAACGCAGATTGTTTCATACCTATGACAAGTTACAAAGAGAAAATTAATCTTTACGAAGATTATGATAATAAACTTACGAGGTGATTAAATGAAACAAACGCCTAATATAAACTTACCTATCTTAGAGCAAGGTGATAAGTATTTAAAAGAAACACAGAACGAAGCTTTTAGCGTTATAGATAGAGAGATAGCAGGTTTAAATAGTGCTATATCTGTGCTTGATAATGTAGAAGGTAGTATTGTTGACACTAAGAATGATGTTGAAACTCTTAAAAACGAAACAAATACGCTAAAAGCGTCATTAAACGATATGGCGAGTAACGTTATACCAAACATTCAAACGTCATTGGATAATATTGAGAAGAAACAAGATTATATTATATATCTTAAAAAGTATAAAGTACCAAACAAAGGTGATATAACACAAGCATTTAAAGAAGCGATTAGTGATGTATTAACTTCAAACGGTAAATATAGAAAAATAATATTTCCAGAGGGGGAATATTATATAGGAGATATTTCTATAAACCTTGAAAATTTAGTATCTACCACATTAATAGATGCTTACAGTTTATCTATAGAGGGTGCTTCTTCAAAGTCAACAAAACTAATAGTTAAAGATAGTGCTACATTTGGCTTTCATCTAGTAACTGGAACTTTTGCAATTTCCAATTTAACCATAGACGGTAATAGCAAAAAAGCATTTATTTTAGGTGAAAGTTTTATAAGCCAAAGTGGTGATTTACAAGTATGCAAACAAACAACTTTTAATGATGTTAATATCTTCTATGCTAATATTGGTATAGAGTTTAGACATTGTTTTGATTCTTCGTTTTATGATTGCTCTGTAATGTGGTTAAAAGGTGATAATGGTGTAGCATTAGATTTTAAAGGAATATCACATGATAATCATAATAATATAAACTTTATTAGATGTCATGTTGAAGGTACTTATGGAGAAAATTCAACATTTGTAAGAATAAGAAAAGCTGGAGTAGGAGCAACTAGAAATATAAACTTCTTAAACTCTCATTTTGAAACTAGAAAAAGAAATACGTTGCTTTTTGACGGTGAGGAATGTTCTTTAATATACTTTAAGGGTTGTCAAATTCAAAATAGTGATACACATTCATTACCAGCTGCATCACTTAATAACGTTTTTAAGATTAACAATTGTAGAAATATATGTATAGAAAATTCGCAACTAAATCAAGTAAACAATACGGAATTTAAGGAAATTTTTAAATTAATTGGTAAAAATACTGTTTTTATAAAGAATAGTGATATTGTTTTAGGTGGAAACTTACCTTCTCATTCTCCAACTTCTAAAATTTATGATAAGACAGAGGCTACAAATGATGTTGAGTTAAATTTTATTGTTGAGCAATGTGGTTTTGTTGATTTAAATAGCGTACCTGTTAATGGTGTATCAAATAAAATATCTACATTACGAGGTACAAACATTAATTACTTTGAAATAGGTGATAATAATGGTTGTGTTAGTAAAAAAGTATCTACTAATAGAGGATTTTTAAACCCTGTAGAAGTTGAAAGAATATCACCAAATGGATATAAGGGTGTGAGCGTTTTAAGTGGATTAACTACTAAACAAATAGAAAAAGATACATCAGAGCTAATAGCAGTATCAACTTCAGGCAATACAAATAGAAGGGGTATTTATATAATATCAGTAGACGTTCCAAACAATCCATCTATTATATTGTCAAGTGATGGAAATAATCTATATCCTTTAACAACTAATGACAATGTCTTTTCTGTAAATACTGATAGTGTTAGTGATAAATTCAATTTAAAATTAGAAAGTGGAAAATTAAGAATATATAATTTATATGGCAGTGATAGGAAAATAATGGTTTTACCAATTATGTTCCCGGATTTTTAATTCACACTTGATTAAAACTACAACGCACTAACACTTCACACATACCTCGTAATACTAACGCAAGACACTCATTCAACATTCTCAAATAAAATAAATACGCACAGAGGTGATCGTATGGCAAAACAAATAATCGTTACTAAGGATAACTACGGAATAGAGATAATTGCTACCTTAGTAAATCAAAATAAAGAAAGCGTTGATGTTACTGGACAAATAGTAGAAGTAGTAATCGTCGACGATAACGATACTATTGTAGACAAAGTAGAAGCTCAACACATTGATTCGTCAAAAGGGATAGTATCTATAACATTACAAAAAGAGCATACAAGCACTATTGGTTTATATAAAACATATTGGAGTGCTTTAGATAAAGATAACAACGTTACAGCACAAGAAGATATATACTACTACTGCAAAGATAAGAACGGTGGAGCAAGTAATGATTCTTACGTGCAAGAAGAAAAATTCGATAATGAAAGCATTATTGATAAGTTCAAAGAAACTGACGCTGAAATAGAAGGTATAAAGCAAGACTTATCTAATTTACATAAGGTGAATGTAAATGCAGAAATTGTTGACGCTAGAGGTGAATATGACACGCTAGAAGAGCGTTTAGATGACGTTGATAATGATTTAACTGGCGTTCATTTAGAGATTGAAAACATAAATGCGTCATTTGATAATTGTGCTACTAAAACTGAACTTGGAAATTATTCCTTAATTGGCCATATACATTCTGTTGATTCTATTGAGGGTATAAGTAACTATGCTACTAAAAACGAACTTAGTAGTTATGCTTTAAATGGTCATATGCACACTACTGATAATATTAATGGTATAACTGCATATGCTACAAAAAAATATGTAGATATTAAATATGATGAGCTTTTTCAATCTGTCAGTAATGGGAAGGAATTATTAGCAAGTGCAATTACTGACAAAGGAATTTCAACACTTGCTACAGATAGCTTTGAGGTTATGGCTAACAATATAAGAAAAATAACTACTAGTGGAGGAGGAAGTGGAGAAACCACAACCCCTATTACTATTGCAAATATCATCGATATTACTGTAAAAAGTGGAACTGTATTCAATATAATTTACACAACTAATGTTGAAGCAGTAAAACATGAGATGAGCTTTGATGGTGGAAGCACTTTCCATGTTATCTATCCTAGTGGTGATAAATATGGATACTCTTATCAGCATGAAGCATTAACTGAAACAAGTTATCCTCATCAAAGAAAAATTAGAGTAAAGGACGCTAACGGTAATGTTGCTACCTCTAATACTTTCAACATAAATGTTAGTACCAATGGTGGAGGAGGTGGAAGTACAATGTCACCTTTCTTAGCTAGTATGTATGGTGACCCTAGAGTAATTCCGAGTTATCCGAGTGGTATCCAATTCCCACCAATCAACGCTCACGAAGACCTTATTCAACCTAA
>CAZNUF010000004.1:0-14015 GCA_964576125.1 uncultured Ruminococcus sp.
GCCGCATGGAGCATATAATCAGCGATGAGACTTTTGATGCCATCAGAAAGCATGCTGAGAAATTCTCACAAGATAAATAGATTTTAACTAAAAACGAGCAGCTGAGCTACTCGTTTTTCTTTGTGTATTATCTTCCTCTTCTGCCTGCACCTCCGCCTCGGCTTATTCCCCCTCCTCCACGGCCTGAAGGTCTGCTTACCGATGTCCTTCCGGAGGAAGACCCGGAAGTCGGTCTTGTTGTTCTGTATGTTCCCCGGCTTCTCGTTCTTGACGGGCGAGGCAGTATTACGGGCCGCGCCGATGGTCTGTTAGTTCTGCCGGCATCTGTGCGCCTTTCAGCGGCTCTTCCCGTGTCATAACGATTTTTTCTTGTTCCCTTGATAATCACCACTATTATAATCACAACCACGAGGATTTTTATCAGCAGCGAAATTATCCTGAGAATGCTGCCTGTATCGGCAGACTTCGTTTCTGTGACGTCACCTTCTGAATATACTTCACTGACCGCCGCAAACATCTTGTCAAAAAACTTTCTGACCCCTGCATCGTAATCTGCCGATGCGAAATCTTCTTCAAGATATTCCCAGAGCATGTCATCAATCTCGCCTGAAGAAATTTCAGATTCCAGTCCTTTTCCCTGCATGCACCAGTAATTATCTTCCCCTATTGCCAAGAGCAGCAATACCCCGTTATTTTTTTCGGCGGAGCCTATCTGCCACTCTTTAAATACTTTATAGGCATAGTCTTCAATATCCATTCCATCAAGAAAATCTACAGCTACAACAACTATCTGTCCGCCGCAGAGGTTTTCCAGCTGACCGTTTTTCTCTACTATGTAATTCTCTGTTTCCTGACTGATGACATTGGCATAATCAGCAACGTAAAATGATTGTGATTTCTCCGGAATGCCGGCAAAGGCTGTCGGCGCCGCCATGAATATTATCATCACCAGCAGTGCCCATATTTTCAGGATCTTTTTCATTTTCCGACCTTTCTAATAGAAGATTACCGCTTCTTTCACCGGCAGAAGACTCGCCGGAAATCCGGCAATTATCTCATTGTATTGGGCAGCATACCTGTTGTACGGATCATGGCTTATGGTATCGTTTCTGGAATTAAAATCTGTATAAAGGCTTCTCGCATACTTCTCGTCTGATGCGGTAAGCTGCTGTCCTAATAAATCGTTAAACAGCGATTCGACTGCCGTATCCAGATTTTTGTTTGCCTCCAGCTTGTCAGCAACAGATGATGCTGATGAAAGCTCTGCTGCAGCTTCCCTGACCCCATCTGCCTGCTTTTTGGTACCGTCATATTTTGAAGCAATTGTACACAGATTCACCGCGGCTGTTTCTCTTTCGGCGAGATCGTTTTCAATGCATATTCCGTCTCCGTCTTCACCGGTCATGAAAACTTTCTCCACCTTGGAGCTGTACAGAGAATTAAGCGACCTGCATCCGCCGATGACAAAACCGGCTATAACCAGAGCCAGAGCCAGGACAATGCATATGGCTTTGTTTTCAAGTATTTTCATAAGGTTTTATCCTCTTGTTTCAAGAAGTTTGTTCTTCAGCTCCAGCTCAATCTTTGCCAGTTCAACTTCGGCGGCCTTACGCTTTTCTCTGCCTTCCTGCTGAATTTTCATCACTTCATCAATGGTTTCTATAAGCTGTCTGTTGGTGTTTTTCAAGGTCTCTATATCCACAATTCCTCTTTCGGATTCTCTTGCCACATCAACAGTTGTCTTCTTGAGAACTTCCGCATTCTTCTTGAGAAGCTCGTTGGTTGTGTCAGAAACAGCCTTCTGAGCTTCAACAGCGGCCTCATTATTGGCAAGACCCAGTGCAAGAACCATCTGGCTCTTCCAGAGAGGGATTGTATTTACCAGTGTTGTCTGGATTTTTTCCACCATAAGAGCATCATTGTTCTGCACCATGCGAATCTGCGGTGCCATCTGCAGTGACACGGTTCTGGTAAGATCCAGGTCATGAAGTTTCTTTTCAAAACGGTTGCACATGCTGGCAAAATCATTGGCTGCCTGCGCATCTGCCGCCTCACCGCTGGCCTCAGCTTTTGCCTTGAGCTGAGGAAGTGTCACGTTCTGAGCTTCTTCCAGCTTTTTCTTTCCGGCTACTATATACATTGAAAGCTGCTTGAAATTTGTGTTATTGGCTGCAAACATCTCATCAAGAACTGCTATATCCTTTGTCAGCGTAACCTGATGTCCTTCCAGCACATCTACAACCTTTTCAACATTTACCTCAGCTTTGTCATATTTTGCCTTGAGCTTAACCACAGGATTTGCTGCTTTTCTGAAAAGGCCCTTGATGCCTTTGTTTTCTTCTTCCAGGGCTGAAAATCCCTTTAACTCTACAATAAGTTCTGAAAGGGTGTCACCAACAGTTCCAAGGTCTTTGGTTCTGACTTTCTCCAGAGCCATGTCAGAAAAATCAGCCATTTTTTTCTGGGCATCTGCGCCATACTGAAGAACATGAGTTGTGTTGCTGATATCAATCTGCTTCACAAAATTGTCTACAACTTTCATTTCTTCGTCGCTGAGCTGAATCTTGTCTTCAATATTTACGGGAACTATTTCCTCAGCAGGAACTTCCGCTTCTGCCTTTTCAGGTTCCAGTGTCAATGTAGGGACTTCCATCTTTAATTCATCTGTCATAATAATTTCCTCCGTCTCATTATAGTTATCATTCTTTTTCTGCACTGTCAAAGTCCATGCGGTTTTCTGCGCCTTCGGTCTTGAACAGCTGCTCCAGCACCGAAATGTCTGCAGACACTTCCATGGCATCATCAGAAAATAAATCGTCTAAAAGCGATTTAACTGCATTTTCAACAGTTTCAAGGCCCTTTTTTATTTCATCCATGGCAGATGAAATGTTTTCCCCACCCTGACCCTGGCTTTCAAGATTTATATACTTTTCAACCAGTTCCTCTATCATGGACGTATAATGATTGGCAAGCTTTCTGACCTTGTTTCTGTCCTTGGGATCTTTCTCCACATCGTCTGCAATTTTTTCCATGGTTCCGGCAATGTTTGTCACTGACGCCGCTACGGTACGATCCTTTATCTGTCCGGCATAGCCTTCAAGCTTACGGCAGCATGTATCTATCTTTCGGGCAAGTTCCTCGGCTCTGACTTTGACAGCAGGAGCCGGCGGCTGCATAGCCAGCTGCTTCTTTCGCATGCTGAACATAATCATCATGACAGCTATTGCCGCTGCAGATACTATTATGATGACAACTGCCTTATATATAGGCAGTATCATCGCCAGTACAAACCATAAGATGCCGGCTGCAAGTATAGGCAGTCCGGCCGGCATGACTTTGACCTCTTTTTTGTTTTGAGTCATCTTTCTGCTCCTTTAAGGTTCTGTGGTTTTATTTTAATATACCTTGGTTTTTTTGGCAATAAAAAGGTGGCGGCATATGTGAAAAAGTGTAATATACGGAAATCCGGGAATCTTTTCTCGTGCAAAAAATGTCTCTGAGAAATAAAAATGACGCTCCTTTGAGCGTCATTCTATGGTGGTGCGGATAAAAGGATTCGAACCTTCATGAAGGAACCTTCACACGGACCTGAACCGTGCGCGTCTGCCAATTCCGCCATATCCGCAAGGTATATAACTTATGTCTAAAGCATCTGCTTTACTCGACTTTTTTACTATACACCATTTCAGACTAAATTTCAAGAGAAATTTTCTTTTTATCCAACCTTCTGTAGACATTTCTTCTGAGAAGAGCATAAATAACCGAAAACAGCGGTATGAAAACCACAATTCCCAGTATGCCGGAAACGTTTCCTCCCACTATCACTGCCAGCAGTGTCCACAATGCAGGAAGACCTACAGAGCCTCCCACAACTCTAGGATATATTATCTGCCCCTCTATCTGCTGCACAATAAAGAACACTATTACAAACCATACCATTTTTTTCAGGCTCACCATTGCTATCAGCAGGGCTCCCAGAACAAGACCGATGAATGCTCCTATATATGGGATTATTGCCATGGAGCCTATTATCACCGCTATAGTTCCTGCATAAGGAAAGCCCCCTATCAAAAGCACAATAAAGAACATGAATCCCAGTATTACAGCCTCAAGACACTGTCCCGACAGGAAATTTGCAAAGGTCTTATATGACAGTGAGGCAATCTCGCATATTTCATCTGCCCACGGTTTTTTCAGATAAGCATATGCTATCTGCTTTGCTTGTCTTCCCAGCCTCTTTTTGCTTGCCAGTATATAAAGGGCAAAGAACAATCCGAATACAAAGTTGGTTAAAGCGCTGAAAACACTGGTTGCAGCCTGACTTGCGGTGTTCAGAAGCGCAAGCCCGCCATCTTTAAGGGCAGAAATTATTTTCTCGCTGTTCAGTTCAGGAAAATATTTCTGCATGAACTGCGTGTTTATTCCGTGAGATTCCAGAGTGTCTATCCATCCCGGATAAGATCTCTGCACGATGTCTACAATACTTTTTACCGATTCCACCAGGTTTGGAAATATGACATTGCCTATGAAAATAATAACCAATATGAATGCCAGCAGTGTCACTATCATACACAGCGGTGTTTTTGCTTTGGCAATGACCCTACTGCCGGAATGCTGCTGCAGCTTATCAAACTGCTTTTCAAAAAAATGCATGGGCACATTGAGTATAAACGCAATTGCTCCCCCGACCAGCAACGGCATGAACAGACCTATAACCACACTTAAGGCATGCTGCACTTTGCCGAAGTTCATGAGACCCACCAGCAGGCATACTCCAATCACCACAAGTAACAGATTTTGTTTGAATTTGTTATCAGGTTTTATCTCCATTCCGTGTTTATATTCCTCCGTAAAATATGCTCATTATATTCCATATGCTTATCCCTGCAAGCCCATATTCTTCAACCAGAGAAAGCCTAGCCTGCCAGCTTGCAAGATTCTCAAACCACACTATGTGCTGCCGACCCGCCTCGTCGGTATATCTGAAAAAAGGCGATGCCGCCTCCTGATCAAATTCCGGTGGAACTCCGTAATATGCGGCTCTCGCTTCTGCCTGATAATTGCTGAGCTTTTCGGCCCTGCTTTCACCCCGGACGAAAGGGAGCGTCCAGTCGTACCCGTAATTGCTCATGCCCAGAAGGATTTTCTCCGCCGGTATCTCTGTAATACCATATTCCACTACTCTTCGCACATTGTTTATAGGCGATACAGCCATGGGCTCCCCGTAGGTATATCCCCATTCATAAGTCATAAGAAGGCAATAGTCTGCAGCCTCACCCATCCCGCCGTAGTCGTGCCCCTGATAAAGGAGCCCCGGCTGATCAGCGCTTGTCTTGGGCGCCAGGGCAACAGTTGTAAGATATCCCTGAGGGGACAGCCTGTCTCGCGTCCTTGCCACCAGTTCCACATAATTACCGGCATATCTTCCTCTTATGTACTCAAAGTCAAAATCCACGCCGCCCATGCCTTTGGATATTATGTTTTCTTCTATGTTATCAATCAGGTTTGCTTCTGCCTCAGGATTTTCAAAAACAGCAGAAGCCACCTCATCATTAAAAGCCCCGTTTTCATCCATAGGTGTGAGAACCATCATGGGCCTTACTCCGTAGTCTTCGGCGGCCTGTATCAGGTTCTCATCTTCCAGGTTTATCAGCTCTCCCTCAGCTGTAAATCCGTAGCTGAAACATGAAAGCCAGCTGAGCCGCGGCAGCCACCACTGAAGTACTTCAGGCATAATGCTTGGATAAGCATATCCGTTTACAATCATACATATCACCTCTCTAATATGATATGCATTACAGGTATACATCAGCTATGCTTTTTTTGTTATCCATAAAATCTGCGGTGCTTCTTTTTTCTGGTTTATCATATCCGCATAAACACAGTGGTATCTGCCGGGGTCAAGAGTTCTCGACCACTTGATAACAGCCTCTCTTTCCAAAGCTCCCGCACAGTGACCCGGATACATGATTATGCTTATCAGTCCGCCCTGTGCCAGCAGATCCAGCGCATCTTTAAGAGCTCTTATTGTGGTCTCTGCCACTGTAGTTATTTGTTTATCCCCGCCCGGAAGATATCCCAGATTAAAAAGAATCAGGCAGGGTCTGTCTTTCACGTATTTTTTTATGTTTTCGTGACTGTCCTTTATAAGTATTACCTTTTGGCTGCCACTTCTTTCACGGCAGTCAATCTCGTTGGCATCAAGAAGCTCTTCTGTCGATTTTAAAGCTTCCTCCTGAATATCAAAAGAATACACTCGGCCGCAATGTCTTGCCAGCCATAATGTATCCTTTCCTCTTCCGCATGTACAGTCCACCGCCGTCCCTTTAGGGTCAGCATAAGCCCGGCACATATGTAAAGCCAGTTCTGTGGTGTTCTTCAGAATGTTAATTTATCTCACCTTCTTCTATATACCCTTCTGCTGTCATGCAGTCTATCACCTGCTGTCTGCGCTGTTCAGCCAGATCGGGATTGGCGTCAAGAGAATATACCGAAGGTGCCTGTGGTATTCCCGCCAGCATAGTGCACTCATAATCGTTGAGTTCTGATGGGGATTTTTCAAAATATCCCATAGCCGCATCATATATATTGTAATATCCCGATCCAAAATATATGGTGTTCACATAGAGCTCGAGAATTTCTTCCTTGCTGTATTTCTTTTCTATGTTCAGGGCTACAAAAATTTCAGCCAACTTGCGGCATATGTCTTTATCCTGTTCAAAATACATATTGCGCGCCAGCTGCTGCGTTATGGTGCTTCCCCCCTGCTGTAGTTCTCCTGCTTTAAGGTTCAGCAGAATCGCTCTGCAGGTTGATATGATATCAACTCCGTTATGCTTATCAAAACGCTTGTCTTCTACAGCTATGACCGCATTGATATAAGTTTCAGGAAGCTCGTCGTATGTTGTGTAATTTTCTATAGCTCTGATTTCTTCGACTTTGCTGCTGAGCGGCATCCCTTCCAGAGCATCCTGATACATATCGTATGCTCTGTAAGACATGACACCTGCAGAAAAAGCCGCTAATATGAGTATCAGAACTCCAATCTTTTTAAATAGCTTCATTTTCCTTTGTGTTCTGGAAAAGGTTCTTTCCCTCATCGATGACAAATTTCTTCAGCCTTTCCACATGCTCCTCGGCAACTACCTTTGCCTTCTGAGTATCGCCGCTGATTATGGCTTCCTCTATCTCCTCATGCTCGACAGGCATGTTTTCATATCTGGAGAAGTCATCATAATAGATATATCTGAATCTGAGTGCCAGTTCCTGAACCTGGGAAAGCAGCTGATTCAGAGTTTTATTGCCGCTGTAACTTACGATAAGCTGATGGAAAAGCTCGTCGTATCTGATAATTTCCTCGATATTTCCTTTTTTTACTGCATTCTTGTAAGCAGAATTTGCTTCAACAAAGTCAAGCTTTTCTTCTTCCGTAACTTTCTGAGCAGCCATAGAAGCAGCCATTCCTTCAAGCATCTGGCGAACTTCCAGCACATCTACCATATCTTTTATGGAAATGTCTGATGCATAGGCGCCTCTCCTCGGCTCTATGGTAACAAGTCCTTCTTTTTCCAGCTTTCTTATGGCTTCTCTTACAGGCGTACGGCTCACTCCCATATCTTCAGCCAGTTCGACCTCCATCATACGTGTTCCGGGTGCAATCTCTCCCACCAGAATCTGTCTTTTAAGTTCTTCGTACACGATTTCTCTCAGGGGTCTGTGATTTTGCAAGTCCAAGTTTAACATTTGTTTCCCTCCGTTTAATCCGATGACTATTACAGCGTTGTCGCCCAGTAGGCTTCATATCCGCCGGCCCGCATTGCCGCACAGGCTTTCTGCGCTTCACTGACACCGGCAAAAAGACCAAAGACAGTTGGCCCGCTGCCTGTCATCAACACTTTCTCTGCGTTGGTTTCTGTTTTTATTTTTTCTTTTAAACACTTGACTTCATCATACTTATCCAAAGTATATTCTTCAAGCACATTGACCATATTTTCATATATGAGCTGTTCGTTTATTTCTTTCAGCCCTTTCACCAGAGCTTCCGTGTCCGGCCTCTGTGAAATGATACATTTATCTATTCCTTTATAGACTTCTTTGGTAGATACTCCAAAAGATGGTTTTACCAGCAGTATGCCTTTTCTCATTTTACTTCTCAGCGGTGTCAGCTCTGTTCCCGTACCTTCGCACAAAGCACATCCGTATCTGGTGTTCTGCGTAAGAATGCAGAAGGGAACATCGGCACCAATATCTGAAGAAATCCGGCACAACTGCCTTGTATTAAGTCCCAGCTTCCATAATTTATTCAGGGCTATTATCACTGCAGCTCCGTTTCCACTGCCGCCTGCAAGGCCCGCAGCTACCGGCAGACGTTTCTCGATATTGATTTGGATTTTTCCTCCGCCTGCTTTCTCTCCAAAACTGTCACCCATAATGACCGCTGCCTGATATGCCAGATTCCTCGAATCTTTCGGAAGATATGGCCGATTGCAGTCCAGGCTGATTTCTATCTTATCCGTCTTTGAAGGTGTCCATGTCACGTCAACATCATCATGAAGAGAAATTTTCTGCATCACCGTTCTGATTACATGGTAGCCATCATCCCTTACTCCGGTCACATCAAGAGAAAGGTTCACTTTACCATAGGACTTTACCTTTATATTGTTCATGACGCCTCCTGAGAAAAATGAGAGGGACCAGCCTCTCATCTGTCTATTTAGCTATTTCTTTTTCTTCTTTCCTTTTGAAGCAGTTTTATTTTTGGCTTTCTGGGCTCTGGCTTTTTCTGCTGCCTCTTTTTTTGCTGCAACATATCTGCTTCCTGCCTCAGAAGCAGAATGTCTGCGTTTTACTCTGTATTTGTTTACATCGTCATCTTCATAGTCGTCATCGTCATCCTTTAAAGCTTCTCTGGCTTCTTTTTCAGCCTGTTTTGCTTTTCTCTTTTCGTCTTTTGCAACGATTTCTTCTACGGACTTTCCTGTTTTCTTAGCTTCTTTATATGGGTTTACTTTTTCTTCTTTCTTTTTCTGATCTTCGGTTGCTTTCTTGGCGGCCGATTTGGTAGTAACAATAATCATACCTCCGAACATAAGAACCATCATTCCCATACTTATCATGGTGTTGGTTTTCTGGTTAAGAGTTTTAAAAGAAATCTCGGTATCTTTGCCGAGAGTGTTCCCCTGATCGTCCTGCAGATCTCCGGATATTTTAAGCGTATATTCAGTATTTCCCTTTGCAGTCACTTTTTTATCTGAGGTTGTGTCCAGAAGAACAAGTACAACGCCTTCTTCTTGGTCATTGTAGAGAACTCTTGTAGGAAGCTTGTCTCCTTCTTCATCATAAAGCTGAAAAGCGTCTTTGTTGACTTTTCCGGCAATATCTTCAGTCATATCATTGCTGAAATAAACTTTTACGCCCAGGTTTTCTATGGATGCTCCCGTAGAGCCGTCCTTTGGGTATGTCTCTACAATAGTAAGACTGTCTGCAAAGCAGATCGAAGCAGACATTGTTATCAGAAGTGCTGCAATGCTTAAAATCGCACCTAATTTTTTCATTTTTTCTCTTCCTCCGGTTTCTGATCTCTGGTTCTTCTCAAGCTCCTGAAAAAGTCCTTTAACAAACGGCTGCATTCCTCCTGCAGTATGCCTGTAGTTACATTGACCTGATGATTGAGCTTGTCTTCCTGTACGATATTGAATACTGACCCGCAAGCTCCTGCCTTAGGGTCCATTGTACCGATATACAGGTTTTCGATTCGCGACCAAACGATAGCTCCTGCACACATGCTGCAGGGCTCTGCCGTTACATACATATCGCACCCCAAAAGGCGCCATCCTCCGAGGACTGCAGAAGCTGCTCTTATGGCTTCCATCTCGGCATGGGCAGTCGGGTCCTTTGCAGTTTCAGTTTTATTATGGCCTCTGCCTATGATGATGCCGTCTTTTACAACTACAGCTCCAATGGGGACTTCTCCCATTGCTGCGGCTTTCTCGGCTTCCTTCAGGGCTGCCTTCATAAACTTTTCCATACATTATATGATAATATCATATTTCCGCCTTGAATTCAACTGCATTTTGCATACAAAGAACACTGCTGCCCGAATATATATACTGCGGCGCCCTCTGTTATGCCTCCGATGTTTTAAGCGTAGATGAATCTATTGCTGCTATCCAATATCCGTATACCAGCTCTGCCGTTTTTTCATCCATATCACTGAGCCCCGAGTACATTTCCTCTCCGCCTCTCAAAGGCTGCCAGAGTGTGAATCCCGTCTTTCCTCCTGCCGGCTGTTCTTCCAACATGAATCTGCCGGGTATACCTATATAATTTCCCTTTTGAGATACTCCGACAATGAAATGACCGTATTTTCTGGCCATGGCGTATCCTTCAATGCAGAATTTTTTCAGAAGTTCCACATCTGTCTCTCTGTGCCAGCTGCTGCCGGTCTCGTCTGAAGAAAAAATACCCTTCCTGTTTTTTAAAAGCTGACCCAGTGCATATGCCAGTTGCTGTGTATTCATGGATATCGCCTCCCGCATAATTCTATGCCCTACAGCCTCCGGCTATTCCGGTAATCGTAAACATATGACATCTTTATATCAATTTCTTGTGTTTTTTTTTACTAAAAAGGTTTAAATATACTAAATATGCGGTATAATAGATTTAGTTCATTACTTTGCAGACTAAAGATTACATAGGAGGGCAATCATGATACAGATTACAGGAAACGCTCCTGCAGCGGAACAGCAGGCTTATGTGGACTATTTGGAAAAGAAATATAACAGAAAATTAAAATCTCTGGACATAACCGTAGATGATGAATTTGCCGACCTGCATTACGAATTTGAGCATGTTCCTTTTGAGAGAATACGCCGTATTACCGGCTACCTGGTAGGTACAATGGATCAGTGGAACGATGCCAAATATGCCGAAGAGCATGACCGTGTTAAGCATGATGTCAGCACCGGCTTTGAACAGCTTTAATATTACGTCAGAAATTCACAGGGCTTTTCGCAGTAATGCGAAAAGCCCTGTTTGCTTCAGTCTTGTTTGATTTTGTTTATTGAACGGCGGTCATCCGATTCCTCCCATTATTGCACCGAGAACAAGCACAAGAAGCGTAAGACCGCAGAAAACATATCTGCCGGCATATTCGTACCAGCCTCCCAGTTTCTTTTTTGCACCCATGTCTACCTGCTCTCTGACAAAGTCTTTGCCGCATACCCAGAAAAACATTATTGCAGCCAGCAGAGCGCCTATCGGGCAAAGGTATATGGAGCACACATCCATCCATCCGGAAACTATTCCCTCTATGCATATGGATATGATTCCTCCCACGACTGCTATAACAGCCACTGCCTTCTTTCTGCTGAATCCGAACTTTGTCTGGAGCGCCTCCACAGGAGTCTCAAAGAGATTTACCAGTGATGTAAAGCCTGCAAATCCCACCGCAAGGAAGAAGATAATTATCACTGCTCTCCCGCCTGGCATTCCGGCAAATACATTAGGAAGATATATAAACATCAGCCCCGGGCCACCGCCTGTCAGTTCCTGACCTGCTGTTGCCATGGCCGGAATAATTGTCAACGCTGCTACCAGTGCCGCCATGGTATCCCAGAAAGACACGGTTCTGGCGCTATGAGGTATATCTGCATCTTTTTTGAGATATGATCCATACACAAGCGTTCCCGAACCTGCCAGAGACAAGGAGAAAAACGCCTGTCCCAGAGCATAGACCCACGTCTTGCCGCTGGCAAGAAGAGACCAGTCAGGATTGGTCAGATACCTGTATCCTTCTGATGCACCCGGCAAAGTTGAAATATATATGGCCATTCCCACAAACATAACAAAGAAAAGAGGCATCATTACCTTGTTTGCTCGCTCTATCCCGGATGAAATACCATATATCATTATAGCAAAGGTTATTATCAGTGCGGCAATGTGCCATCCCACATTTCCGAAAGAGCTTGCAGTTTCGCCAAAGGCTCCTGCATATTCTTCAACACTGCGGGCTTCAAATACGCTTCCTGTAACCGAGCCTACAAAATATTTAAGTATCCAGCCCACAACTACGGAGTATCCTATGGCGAGGGCCAGGCTTCCCAGTACCGGTATCAGCGCAAAGGCTTCTCCCAAGGTTCTTCCCCTGCCTGCTTTCTCTGTTGCTTTACCGAAAGCTCCCATGGGTCCGGCACCCATAGATCTGCCGAAAGCCATCTCTCCGACAACTCCCGTAAATCCTATTATTATCACGCATATAAAATAGGGAATCAGAAAAGCCGCTCCTCCCAGCGCTGAAACTCTGGCCGGAAAAAGCCATATATTTCCCATTCCCACAGCGGATCCTATGCAAGCAATTATAAAACCGCTTCTGGTTCTGAAACTGTCTCTTTCCATTTACTCCTCCTGAATTGTATTTTCATATAGGATACTTTATTTTTGATAAATTTTCAACAAAATGCGTAGATTTTCCTGCTTCTTCCTTGAAATTTAATGCAGTCGGGACTATAATAGACATGTTGTATACAAAATCAATATAAAAACTGAGTAGAAGGAGATGCTTTTTATATGTATAAGAACGCTTTAAGACCTGCCTGGGTTGAAATCAATCTCAACAACCTGGACTTCAACATCAAGAACATCAAAGCCAAGATAGGCGACAGAGAAATGATCGGTGTTATCAAAGCTGATGCATACGGTCACGGCAGCGTTAAGGTTGCTGAAGTTTTAAGAGAGAACGGCTGTAAAACATTTGCCGTTGCAACACTTCACGAAGCAGTTACTCTTCGCGAAGCAGGTGCAAAGGAAGAAATAATAATTCTGGGACTTACTCCGGATATGTATGCTTCAACCATCGTAGACTATGATATCACTCCTGTAGTATGTAATTCCGAAAATGCTGCTGCTTTTGACGCCGCAGCAAAAGCAGCAGGCAAAACCATAAAAGGTCTGCTGGCCGTGGACACCGGCATGGGCCGTATCGGATATCTTGCAGATGAAACGGATTACGCCATCGAAGATGTAAAGAAGATTCAGGCTCTGGATAATTTCAAAATCAAGGGAATGTTCTCCCACATGTCTACAGCTGATGCTGCTGACAAGACATATTCTCATCAGCAGGAAGAAAAGTATAATAAATTCTACGAGGCACTTACCGCTACAGGAATTGATATTCCTTTCAGAACCCTTGCCAACAGCGCATCCATCATGGAACTGCCTTCAGTTCACTTTGATGCATGCCGCCCGGGAATCATCCTTTACGGATGCTATCCTTCAGACGAGGTCGATGTAAACCAGCTGGCAATAAAACCTGTTATGTCAGTAAAGGCCAACATCGTTCACCTTAAAGACGTTCCTGAAAACTTCTCCGTAGGTTACGGAAGAAAATTCATATCAGAAAGACCGAGCAAAATCGCCACTCTGGCTCTCGGCTATGCTGACGGTTATCCTCGTCCTTACTCTCCGTTTGGTAAAGTTCTGGTTAACGGATGTGTGGCTCCTCTTGCAGGAAACATCTGCATGGATCAGTGCATGGTGGATGTCACCGATGTTCCCGATGTAAAAGTCGGAGACGAAGTCATCATCATGGGTACAGACGGAAAGAATACAATCCTGGCTGACGATATAGCCAAGGCTACCGGTACCATCAATTACGAAATTGTATGCGCTTTCGGACAGAGACTTCCTAAGGTTTACGTTAAATAATAAATCATATAAAAAGGCTCTGCAATTTGGGCGTCGTTGGTAATACAACAGAATATATAAGGCGTGACTTTTTTGGTCACGCCTTTTGTAATTTCAATGGGCAGGAAAGATAAGCCCCTGTTGCAGAATATTTTCCAATTAAGTAGCCTCTCAAAGCAGATAATGGAGGCTGCTTCGTATAGATGTTTGCTCTTTTATCTGTGGTAAATTGGATTCGGTCGGATTTTCAAAAGAAAAAATCATTCTTTATGCTTTCTTTGATACTTTCCAATTAACTCACCTTTTGCCAGTACATAGCCATCCATTGCATT
>CAZNUF010000005.1:0-13586 GCA_964576125.1 uncultured Ruminococcus sp.
TGATTGTATATCTGCCCTTTGCCGTGTTTTCGTCTACGCTTTCAGCCTCTTCAACGAGGAGCATATCGTCACGGTGAGGGAGTATTTTTTTGATTTCTTCCTGATTAAGCATAGTAATACTTCCTTTTTGCATTTATCAGATTTATAAAAGGGACGTCTGGGAAGCCGTCCCCTACTGCTGTGTTAATTCTAAAAACTAACATTTGAATATCGTAGGGAACGGTACGGCAGTCGCCCAAAACCCCTCAATCCCCTTATTAAGGGGCAGAAACCCCTGTGTCGTTCCCTACACTTTTTTATTCTTAGCTTTAACAAGATACTACGTTCATGTCAGCATATAATTTATTTAATTAATTTTGAACAGCGGCTGACCGTATTCAACAAGCTCGCCGTCCTTTACGAGAACTTCAACGATTTCGCCGTCCTCTTCAGCCTGAATTTCGTTCATACACTTCATAGCCTCGATAATGCAGACAACATCGCCCTTCTTTACCTTTTTGCCTGCGCTGACATAGGGAGCCTTTCCGGGAGCGGAAGCGGCATAGAAAACGCCTACGATAGGAGCGTCAATTGTTTTTGAACTGTCGGCAACGGGTGCCGCAGTAACAGCAGGAGCTGACTCAACAGGAGCAGCAACGGGTGCCGGAGCCGCAACGCCGTTTGCAACAGGTATTGTATTTACAATCTGCTGTGCTGGCTGAGCCTTTTCAAGACGGATTTTCGAGCCGTCCTCTTTTTGAATTTCAAAAACAGAGAGCGAAGAGTCCTCAAGAAGATTAATAAATTCTTTTATTTCATCTAAGTTGTACATAAGCTGTCCCTTTCAAATTAAATCTTTTTGAATACAACGCAGGCGTCGTGTCCGCCGAAACCGAGGTTTGTTGAAGCCGCAACATTTACATTGCGCTTAACAGCCTTGTTGGGAGTGTAGTTTAGGTCAAGCTCCTCGTCAGGCTCGTCAAGGTTGATTGTCGGGGGAATAACACCCTCGTCAAGAGCCTTGATTGCGGCAATTGCCTCTACTGCGCCTGTAGCGCCGAGCATATGACCTGTCATTGACTTTGTTGAACTGATGTTAACGTCATAAGCCTTCTGACCGAGAGCGGTTTTGATAGCCATTGTTTCTGTAAGGTCGTTCAAGTGTGTGCTTGTGCCGTGTGCGTTGATATAGATTTCAGCGTCGTCGGGAACATTTGCTTCCTTGAACGCAATTTCAATTGCTCTTGCAAGACCTGCGCCCTCGGGGTCGGGAGCAGTTACGTGGTGAGCGTCACAGGTGTTGCCGTAGCCGCAGAATTCAGCGTAAATCTTTGCACCTCTTGCCTTTGCGTGCTCGTATTCTTCAAGGATAAGCATACCTGCGCCTTCGCCCATAATAAAGCCGTCACGGTCCTTGTCAAACGGACGTGAAGCCTTCTTCGGGTCGGGATTAGTTGAGAGAGCCTTAATGTTCTGGAAGCCTGCGATTGTGAGGGGAGAAATAACAGCCTCGGTACCGCCTGCGATTACAGCGTCAACATAGCCGTCCTTTACTGCGTGGAAAGCCTCGCCGATTGAGTTAGTACCTGTTGCACAGGCGCTGATTACTGAAAGCGAAGCACCCTTTGCATTGAAGCGGATAGCGACGTTGCCTGTTGCGATGTTGCCGATCATCATAGGAATGAAGAACGGAGAAACCTTCTTTGCGCCGCCCTTTTCCATAGCGATTGTGTTCTTTTCAAATGTATGAAGTCCGCCGATACCTGCGCCTATGTAAACGCCGAAACGGTTTTCGTCAATCTTGCCCATAATTCCGCTGTCGTCAACAGCCTGCTGTGCAGCTGCAAGAGCGTACTGGGTGTAAAGGTCAAGCTTTCTAACTTCTCTTTTTTCAATGTACTTTTCGGGTTCAAAGTTCTTTACCGTACCTGCAATATGCACCTTTAATTCGCTTGTGTCAAAGTCTGTGATTGTTTCAATACCGCAAACACCGTCAACAAGATTTTTCCACATTGTATCAACGTCATTGCCGACGGGAGTGATTGCGCCAAGTCCTGTTACTACTACTCTTCTGCTCATATTTACCTCCAACGAGAAAATTAACAATTAATAATTAAAAATTAGTGGCGACTCACATTGCAAGGCCGCCGTCTACACGGATAACCTCGCCTGTAACGTAAGAAGCTTCGTCGGAGCAAAGGAATGCTACAACATTTGCAACGTCCTCGGGAGTACCGATACGCTTTGCGGGAATCTGTGCCTTCATAGCGTCCTTAACCTTGTCGGAAAGCACGTTTGTCATATCTGTTCCGATATAGCCGGGAGCAACTGCGTTGGCTGTAACGCCTCTGCCAGCAAGCTCCTTTGCAACGGACTTTGTAAGTCCGATGATGCCGGCCTTTGATGCGGAATAGTTAGCCTGTCCTGCATTGCCGTTAAGACCTACGATTGAAGAAGTGCTTACGATTCTGCCGAAACGCTTCTTCATAAAGTGCTTGTAGGTGTGCTTAATCATATTGAAAGTACCCTTGAGGTTTACGCCGATTACTGCGTCAAAGTCCTTTTCGTCCATATTGAGAATGAGCTTGTCACGTGTAATTCCTGCGTTGTTGATAAGGAAGTCGATTCCGCCGAACTCCTCAATAACCTGCTCAACTACCTTCTGTGAAGCCTCAAAGTCGGAAACATCGCAGAAATACTGTTCGACCTTTGTGCCGTACTGCAAAAGCTCTTCCTTTGCCTTTATGCCCTCGCTCTCGTCGCCGACATAGAGAATTGCAATGTTTGCACCGCCCTGTGCAAGCTTTGTTGCGATTGCAAGACCTATTCCTCTTGAGCCGCCTGTTACTACGGCTGTTTTATTTGTAAAATCCATATTATTTACCTCCGAATTTCTGCGGCAGGAACACAAAATCTGCCCTGCGAAATGTATATTAAATCAAAGCTCCAGAGCCTCAATATCGGCAGGAGTTTCAACCTTGAACGCCTTTACATCGCCGTTGATTCTCTTTACAAGTCCTGTCAGCGTTTTGCCCACGCCGACCTCGATAAATGTATCAACTCCGTCTGCAACCATATTTTCAACGATTGTCTGCCACTTTACGGGGCTTTCAACCTGTGCCTTTATAAGAGCCTTGAAGTCGCCCTCATACGGCTTTGCCGTTACGTCGGAGTAAATGACGGTTTGGGGTTCTGAAAAATCAACATTTTCCATATACTCTGCAAGTCCGTCAGCGGCTTCTGCCATAAACGGAGAGTGGAAGGCACCGCTTACTGCAAGCAGCTTTGCTCTGCCGCCTGCTTCCTTAACGGCTTCGCAGAATTTATCTGCATTTTCGCTTGTTGTTGCAACAACTGTCTGTGCAGGTGAATTGTAGTTTACGGGATAAGTCTTGTCAAACTTACTGCAAATCTCCTCAACCTGCTGCGGCGTAATCTTCATAACAGCCGCCATTGCACCCGGATTTTCCGTTGCCGCTTTGTCCATAAGCTCGCCTCTTTTGCAGACAAGCTTAAAAGCTTCCTCGTCTGAAAGCATTTTTGAAAACGCAAGAGCCGCAATTTCACCGAGTGAAAAGCCTGCTACGCAGTCGGGCTTTATACCCTTTTCAACAAGTGCATAAGCCGCCGCAAGGTCTGCCGTAAATACACAGGGCTGTGTGTTCACCGTCTTGCAAAGCTCCTCTGTAGTGCCCTCAAAGCACTGCCTTGAAGTACCCTCTCTGACATTATCCGCCATATCATAAACAGCCTTTGCGGCAGGAGAAAAGTCATAAAGCTCCTTGCCCATTCCGCTGTACTGTGCGCCCTGTCCCGAAAAAATAAACGCTATTTTACCCATTTTGTCGCTCCGTTCAATACTTCTTCAGCCTGTGTGAACATCTCAACAATCATCTCACGTGCAGGCTGTTCCTTTTTAACCATAGCGGCTACCTGACCTGCAAGCACGGTTCCGTTTGAAACGTCGCCCTCTCTTACAGCCAGACGCAGTTTGCCGATACCCATATTTTCAAGCTCCTCGTCCGAAACCTCTGATGAGTTGTACTCTGCCTTTGTGTATTCACGAGTAAAGGCGTTTCTGATTGCACGAACGGGATGTCCGAGCCTTTTGCCCGTAACAACGGTGTCAATATCCTTTGCCTTTAAAATCTTATCCTTATATTCCTGAGCAATTGTACATTCCTCTGCAACGAGGAATCTTGTTCCTACCTGAACGCCGACTGCGCCGAGCATAAATGCTGCGGCAATCTGTCTGCCGTCTGCGATTCCGCCTGCCGCAATTACGGGAATTGAAACAGCGTCAACAACCTGCGGTACAAGAGCCATTGTCGTTAAGTCGCCAACGTGACCGCCCGACTCGCCGCCCTCTGCGATAACTGCAAATGCGCCGTTCTTCTCCATCTTTCTTGCAAGCGCAACGCTGGGAACTACGGGGATAACCTTAATTCCTGCTTCAAGCCATTTGGGCATATACTTGCCGGGGTTTCCTGCACCGGTTGTAACAACCTTAACGCCTTCCTCGACAACAACGTCTGCAACCTCTGCTGCAAAGGGACTCATAAGCATAATGTTTACACCGAAGGGCTTGTCCGTAAGCTCCTTACACTTGCGTATTTCCTCACGGAGCTGTTCGCCGTTTGAGTTCATTGCGGCAATAAGACCTAAACCGCCTGCGTTGGAAACGCCTGCAGCCAATGACGCGTCAGCTACCCAAGCCATGCCTCCCTGAAAGATAGGAAACTCAAGACCGAGCGACTGGTCTATAACGGTAGAAATCATATGTACATTCTCCTTTTCTGCATGATACTGCGGTTTGCGGCAAACTGATAATTTGCAAGATTTCATCATACAAGTGCAACGCACAAAGCCGCAGTTGCCTTATTTTAGTATTATGGCATTTAATTCAATACTAACGCAAAAGAGTTCAAAAGTCAATATATATGTTCAACTTTTTGGATAACCCCCCTTTTATTGCCAATATAAAAGCAAATAAAACCGATAATATTATCAGCTGCAAAAATCCTCCAGCGATTTTTTGAGATTTTCTTCTCCCTTTACCTCTATTCCCTTTTCAAGCAGCATAATATCCCCTTTGGGAAGCGTGCTGACAAGCGTATCAGTCGTCATATACGGAGTATTTTCGCCGAATTTGTAAACAACGATATGGTTGTTTTCGGATTTCAGTACAAAAACTTCATTTTCACTGTCTTTGCTTTTCTCCGTTGCCGTTGCATCGGTCCCGACAGTTGCCGCAGGAGTGGCATAAACGCTTGTAAACAGGCAAACCATAAGTATTATTCCCGTAATAAGTACCAGCTTTTTCATATAAAACTCCTCACTTTGAACGCTTATTACCCGTATTTTTTCCCGTAAAGCGGTGATTATTCACCCTTTTATATAAAAAACATTCGCCGAAACTCTATTTTTTTTAATAAAAAATTGATTTAAGATATTTATTTTTTTCATTTGAGGTGCTATAATAACTATTAATAGTGTTTTTTACTCTATTTTATCAACATAATTGTATTATAAAGACTTTATAATTTATCAGGTCTAAAACAGGCAAATTGCCGTTAAAGGAGTAAATATGCGTAACAAACGTGAAACAGACATAAGCCGTTACACGGATAAATCCGCTGATAACGGTATTAACGAAAAAAGCGAAAACGGAGCAAAACGATTTTTTAAAGGACTGGGCAAATTTCTGCTCACAACCTTTACAATCTGCTTTGTCGCACTTTTCATAGCAGGCATTTCACTTTCAATCTACATTTTCACGCTCGCCTCCGAGCCGACGGGTATTGACCTCAAGGCTAAATCGCTTAATCAGACAAGCTTTATCTATATTAAGGATGACAAAACCGGCGAGTTCAAGGAATATCAGACGCTTTACAGCACCGAAAACCGAATCTGGGTTGACAATCAGGATATTCCCAAGGCTATGAAGGACTCTGTTGTCGCAATTGAGGACAAGCGTTTCTATGACCACAGCGGCGTTGACTGGGCAAGAACGCTGTCGGCTGTTGTAAACCTTGCAACCGGCGAGGACACCTATGGCGGTTCAACAATCACCCAGCAGCTTATAAAGAACATAACCGACGACAACGAGGTTTCTATCAACCGTAAGCTTCGTGAAATCTGCAAGGCATTAAAGCTTGAGGACGAATACACCAAGGATCAGATTCTTGAGGCTTATCTCAATGTTGTAAACTTCGGCAACAACTGTCAGGGTGTTGAATCAGCCGCACAGCTGTATTTTGACAAGAGCATCAAGGACTGCTCAATTGCAGAATGTGCCGCAATTGCGGGAATTACGCAGAATCCGTCCCTGTGGAATCCCCTTGTTTATCCCGAAAACAACAAGAAACGCCGTGAAATTGTAATCAACGAAATGTACGATCAGGGCAAGATTACAAAGTCCGAGTTCGACAATGCTATGAAAGAGTCGGCGGATATGACATTTGTCGGATTTCAGAACACCAAACAAGATGACGACGACAACGACTACGTTCAGAACTGGTACATTGACCAGGTGTTCTATGATTTGAAAGAGGATCTTGCACTCTATTACAATATTAGCGAGGAAGCCGCTTCCGAAAAGCTCTACACGGAAGGTCTGAAAATTTACTGCGCAATGGACGAAGAAATGCAGAGCTATATGGAAGAGGCTGCGCAGAACATTGACAAAAGCTACGATTCCGAGCTACAGATTGGCTCGGTGCTTATGGGCTTTGACGGCAGAGTTATTGCAACCGTCGGTAGTTCAAAGAAGAAAACTCAGGCGCTTGAATGGGACAGAGCAACGCACTCAAAGCTTCAGCCCGGTTCGTCAATCAAGCCCGTAATCGTTTACCCCTATGCAATAGACAATAAAATGCTCTACTATTCCTCTGTTGTAAAGGACGAACCGATAAACAACTGGAAAGATCAAAACGGTCAGCTGGTTTCGGGTCCAAACAACGCCTATCCGGGCTACAAGGGCGATATGCTCCTGCCCGACGCAATTGAATGGTCATCAAACGCAACAGCAGTTCAGGTAATGGAGCTTATCGGCGGTCCGTCGGTTGCATACGAGCAGGCTGTTACAAAAATGGGATTCAAGAGTCTTTCCGAACAGGATACACAAAACACAGGTGCACTTTCAATGGGTGGTATGAACGGCGGTGTTTCCGTAAGGGAAATGGCGGCTGCATACAACTATCTTGGCAACGGCGGTCTTTATTACGAGCCGTACACCTACTACTATGTAACCGACTCCGAGGATAACATTATTATTGATAACCGTGAGGCTGTTCCGAAACAGGCTTATTCTGCCGAAACCGCCTCAATTATGAACAGGCTTTTAAGCTACAACGTAACAAACAGTGCCCACACAAATGCACAGTATTCAAGAATCAGCGGTTGGGATATTATAGGAAAAACAGGTACAACCGATAACGACAAGGACTCCTGGTTCTGCGGCCTTTCCCCCTATGCAACAATGGCTACCTGGTGCGGATTTGACCAGCCTGCCAGCATAAGCAACACATCAACATCTGCACGTTTCTTCTCAAATGTTATGGGCAAGTATCTTGAGGGCAAGGAACAAAAGGAATACAACCTCTCACCAAACCTTGTTGAAGCGCAGTACAACCCGTATAATGGACTTATCGTAACAACCGACAGTCCGGCGGGCAAGTATATCGGCTATTACACCGAGGACAATATGCCCGCTATGGGCGGATATTATGACTATAACTATAACGCCGGCAACAGCGGCTACAGCTCCGATAATTCCGGCGGAGAATCAGGCGGTGGAGAAACCGGCGGCGGCGAAAACTCCGGTGGTGAGAACAGCGGCGGCGAAAGCAGCGGAGGAGAAAACTCCGGCGGCGAAAGCAGCGGCGGTGAAAGCTCCGGCGGTGAACACAGCGGCGAAAGCAGTACCCCCGAAGGCGGAGGCGGCGAAGGCAGCGACACGCCCGAACCTGCGCCCGCAGAATAGCAAACACATACACATTAATATTTTATATATGTATTTTATTCAATAATTGTAGCGAGCGACGCCCTCGTCGCTCAAATTTCTCGGAGCATTTCTTTATGATTTTGTGAGCGACTAGGGCGTCGCTCGCTACATAAGTATATTATAATGTACAACAGCAAAAATTAACATACAAATAATCTGAAAGGTTAGGTAAAGATATGGTTTCAGTAGCAATAATGGGACACGGAGTTGTGGGCTCAGGCGTAGCCGAAATCCTCACAACACACAAACAGAAGCTTTTTGCAAGTCTCGGCGAGGAAATTTACATCAAGCACATTCTTGATTTGCGTGAATTTCCCGACAGTCCTCTTGCCGACAGATTTACAAAAGACTTCAACGACATCATCAATGACCGTGAGGTAAGAGTTGTTGTTGAGGTTATGGGCGGCTTGAATCCTGCCTACGACTTTGTAAAGCAGTGCTTAAAGGCAGGCAAAAGCGTTGTAACCTCCAATAAGGAGCTTGTTGCGGCGCACGGTGCAGAGCTTCTTGCAATTGCAAAGGAAGAAAACGTAAACTTCCTTTTCGAGGCGTCTGTAGGCGGCGGTATTCCGATTATCCGTCCTATGAGCCAGTGCCTTGTGGCTAACATCGTTTATGAAATTGCAGGTATCTTAAACGGCACAACCAACTTTATCCTTACTAAAATGATTGAGGACGGTATGCAGTTTGAGGACGCATTAAAGCTTGCGCAGGACCTCGGTTTTGCAGAGAGAAATCCTGCGGCAGACATTGAAGGTCACGACGCATGCCGCAAAATCTGTATTCTTGCTTCCCTTGCATTCGGCAAGCACGTTTATCCCGATTCGGTACATACCGAGGGTATTACAAGCATCACTCTTGAGGATGTAAAGTATGCCGAAGCATTCAACTGCGTAATCAAGCTTATCGGCAAGGTTAAACGCCTTGACAACGGCAAAATCGACATTCTTGTTGCTCCTATGTTCGTTCCGAATATGAGCCAGCTTGCAAATATTGACAACGAGTTCAACGGAATTATGGTAAGAGGCGACTGCACAGGCGACGTAGTATTCTATGGCAAGGGCGCAGGCAAGTTACCGACAGCAAGCGCAGTTGTTGCAGACGTTGTTGACTGCTGTAAGCACCTCAAAACCAGAAAATTCCTTTTCTGGGCAGACGGAAACGGCAGTAACATCATTCCCTACACAGAGTCAAAAACAGCCGTATATATTCGCATCAAGGGCGAAAATGCTCTTGAAAAGGCAGAAAAGATTTTCGGCGCAATCAGCGTAATCAAAAGAGAAGATGTTCCTGCTGACGAATCTGCATTTGTTACAACAGAAATGCCATACGGCGATATTACAGAGAAAATTGAATCACTCAAAAATGAAGGCGTTGAAGTTCTTTCAACAATCCGCATAGGTGATTTATAATAAAGTCGAGCAGACAATTTGATATTGCTTAACTTATTTTGCGCGAACCAATCGGCGCAAATTCTTATAAAAAACAAAAGAGGAGTATTGAGTAAATGAGTTTGATAGTTCAGAAATTCGGCGGCAGCTCTGTTGCCAACGCCGAGCGTGTAATGAACGTTGCGAAAATCGTAACGGACACCTTTGCAAAGGGCAACGACGTTGTAGTTGTTGTATCTGCACAGGGCGACACAACAGACGACCTTATCGAAAAGGCGCAGGAGATTAATCCCAACGCTTCACGCCGTGAAAAGGATATGCTTCTTGCCGCAGGCGAGCAGATTTCAATTTCACTTCTTGCAATGGCAATTGAAAAGCTCGGCTACCACGCAGTATCACTGCTCGGCTGGCAGGCAGGCTTTGAAACCACTTCCGCACACACAAGCGCAAGAATCAAAAGGGTTGACGCTTCAAGAATCAGACGTGAGCTTGACAAGAAGAACATTGTTGTTGTAGCAGGCTTCCAGGGACTTTCCAAGTACGGCGACGTTACAACACTCGGCAGAGGCGGCTCCGACACAAGCGCAGTTGCTATTGCCGCTGCAATGCACGCTGATTTGTGCCAGATTTACACAGACGTTGAGGGCGTTTACACGGCAGATCCCAGAAAGGTTAAAAACGCACAGAAACTTAAAGAAATTTCCTATGACGAAATGCTTGAGCTTGCCACACTCGGCGCTCAGGTTCTTAACAACCGTTCGGTTGAAATGGCAAAAAAATATAACATCGAGCTTGAAGTGCTTTCGAGTATGGCTAAGGCTTCGGGCACAATAGTAAAGGAGAAAACAAAAATGGAGAAAATGTTAATCAGCGGTGTTGCTAAAGATACAGAGGTAGCAAGAATTTCTGTAACGGGTATTCCCAACCTTCCCGGTCTTGCTTTCAAGATGTTCTCAAAACTTTCTGCAAAGGATATTAATGTTGATATTATCCTTCAGTCAATCGGTCACGACGGCAAAAAGGACATCAGCTTTACGGTTTCAAAGGACAGAGGACAGGAAGCTGTTGCCTGCCTTAAGGACTATATGGAAAACCTCGGTGCAGCAGAGGTGCTCTATGACGACAATGTTGCAAAGATTTCAATCGTTGGCGCAGGTATGGAAAGCCACGCAGGTGTTGCAACAAAGATGTTTGAGGCTCTTTATGACGCACAGATTAACATTCAGATGATAAGCACAAGCGAAATCAAGGTTTCCGTTCTTATCGACGCAGCTGACGCTGACAAGGCAGTTTCTGCAATACACGCAAAGTTCTTTGACTAATTCAAACATAAGCAACTTTTCGGGCAGCCAAACGGTTGCCCGATTTTATTTTACAATTATCTATTTAGTGCGATAAACGATAATTTAGTTCAATTCGGAATGCGTAATTAATGGTCGCTACGCTCCGAATTTATAATACTTTGTGTTGTTTGGATAAGTTTATTTGCTGAACAAATTTTGATATATTGGTGACGTTTCCTCTATAATCGTAGGGAACGGTACGGCGGTTGCCCAAAACCCCTCAATCCCCTTATTAAGGGGCAGAAACCCCTGTGTCGTTCCTAACTGTCGTTCATCTAACTTATGTAGGAACAACACAGGGGTTGTTCCCTACACATTAAAAATAAACGTAACCTACATATCAACTTAAAATTCGGGCTACAATTTTCTCCAAATAAACTGGCTTTTCCACTCGATTTGCCCGCCGAGGCACTCGGCTAAATTTATAGTTTATACACATTTAAAACGTAAAATATATTGATAAAAACCGATAAAAATGGTATAATTATAAAATTAATTCTACATATAAAACAGGTGATTTATATGAGTCTTGTTGAATTTAAAAATGTATATAAACGCTACAAAATGGGCGAGGTTGTAATAAACGCTGTTGACGGAATTTCCTTTAAAATTGAACAGGGCGAATTTGCTATTGTCGTCGGCGCATCGGGTGCCGGCAAAACTACTGTACTCAACATTCTCGGCGGTATGGATAACTGTACCGAGGGCGAAATCATCGTCAGAGGTAAGGATATAAGCAAATTCAGCGACAAACAGCTTATTGAATACCGCAGATTTGACATCGGCTTTGTGTTCCAGTTCTACAACCTTGTTCACAACCTCACCGCAAAGGAAAACGTCGAGCTTGCGGCGCAGATTTGCAAAAATCCGCTCGACAGCGAGAAAGCTCTTGAAAGCGTTGGACTTTTAGACAGAAAAGATAACTTCCCTGCCCAGCTTTCGGGCGGCGAACAGCAGAGAGTTTCAATTGCAAGGGCGCTTGCAAAACGTCCCGGACTTCTGCTCTGCGATGAGCCGACGGGTGCGCTCGACTACAACACAGGCAGACAGATTCTTAAGCTGTTACAGGACACCTGCAAAAAAGAGAAGATGACGGTTGTGCTTATCACTCACAACAGCGCAATCACCCCTATGGCTGACCACGTAATTGAGATGAAAAGCGGTAAAATCGTAAGGGATATTTACAACGAAAATCCAAAGGACGTTGAAGAAATTGAATGGTAAGGGTTAAGTATGACAAAATCACTCCTTAAAAACACGTTTCGTGAGATAAAAAATACCAAAGCACGTTTCATTTCCATAATGGCTATAATTGCGCTCGGCGTTGGATTTTTCGCAGGAATCAAGGCTACCGTACCGTCAATGTACAGCCTTGCCGAGAGCTACTACAAAGAGCAGAGCCTGATGGACTACAGGCTTGTTTCCACAGTCGGCTTTGACGATGACGACATCAGGGCTGTTGCGAATACCGATGGCGTTTCTTCCGTTATGCCGTCGTACTTCTGCGATGCACAAACCATAGCCGAAGAGGGCGGAAATGTTGTAAGGCTGATTGCCGTACCCGAAAAATACGGCAATAACAGCGAGCTGAATACGCTTGTCCTCAAAGATGGCAGACTGCCCGAAAAACCAAACGAAATTCTCGTTGAGCACGATTCAATTTCGGGCACGAAGTACAAAACCGGAGATAAAATCACCTTTTCAAAGGAGGCAGGCGACAAAGACCTTTCGGAACAGCTTGACAGCCTTGAATACACCGTTGTCGGAACGGCAAATTCTCCGCTGTACATATCATATCAGCGTGGCACAACAAGCATAGGAAACGGAAAAATTTCCGAGTTTATGTATGTAAATCAGGAAAACTTTAAGACCGAACGCTACACGGAGCTTTATGTAAAGGCTGATTTTTCCGAAAACTGTTCGGCTTTTTCAGACGCTTACGAGGAAAATTCGGAAAGCCTTGCAGAAACTCTTGAAGCAACCGCAAACGCACAATGTGAGGTATTCGACAGGGACGTAATTCAGAAAGCAAAGAATGAGCTTGAGGACTCTAAAACAAAGTATAACGATGAAAAAGCAAAGGCTGAAAAGCAGTTAAGCGACGCAAAGGACAAAATCGAGTCCTCGCAAAAGGAATTTGACGAGAAAATCGCAGATGCACAAAGCGAGCTTGACAGCGCAAAAACGAAGATAGACAGCGGAAAAACCGAGCTTGAAAGCTCGAAAAATGAATACTACTCAAAAATTACCTCTGCCGAATCCGAAATCAGCAATCGGGAAACACAGCTAAAAAACGCACAAGCCGAGTACGAAAAATCTAAAGCCGATTTTGACTCACAGATTCTCTCTGCTCAGAACGAAATCGACAGCGGAAGAGCCGAGTATGAAACAGCGTACAACGAATTTAAAAACACACAGGAGCCTCAGCTCCTTGCAGGGATTGAACAGGCACAGGCGGCTGTTGATTCACTGAAAGCCGCAATCGCTGCCGAAACTAATCCCGATGTTTTAGCCGTACTGAACGCACAGCTTGAACAGGCACAGCAAACGCTTGATAATCTCAACTTGCAATACAGTCAGGCGCTTTCACAGCTTGAAGAAAGCAAGGCAAAGCTTGACATTGCACAGGCTGAACTTGATGCAAAGAAAGCCGAGGGACAATCACAGCTTGATTCTGCACTTGCTCAAATCGAAAACGGCAGAACTGCACTTAATAACGGAAAAGCCGAGCTTGAAGCTCAAAAAACAGAGGGCTTCAACAAGCTCGTTGAGGCGGAAAACAGCCTTAACACAGCACAATCTCAATATGACAACGGCGTTAAAGAACTTGAAAAGCAAAAAACCGATGGTCAGAAAAAGCTTGACAAC
>CAZNUF010000006.1:0-2929 GCA_964576125.1 uncultured Ruminococcus sp.
GACAAACGTATCAATTAAGATATTGAAATCGTAAACAAGGAAAGCTATGAATATCCAGCCGAGGTTAAAGCTATTAGGCGTTGAAAGAAGGTCAATCAGCCCGTCCTCCGAAGCAAAAAAGAATACTGCAAGGTATACCGTTATGCCAAAAACAATAAGGTTAAAAATAAGCTTTCCGCTTATTCTGAACTTTTTCTTCTTTTCCAAAATAATCTTCTCCAAAAACAGAATAAACATATTATAATCAATATTAATATGATACAAAGTTTTGGCAAAAAAAGCAAGATAAAAATAGCAACAGTATTGTAATACTCTACGTACATTTTTGTAAAAAAGTACATTTTTCTTATATTCTGATATGTAAAATCAAAATTTAAGATTTTAATTGTTGTAAAGACAGGCGCAATATGGTATAATTAAAATAGAATTTTGTAAGGTGATTCAATGGGATTTTTTGATGTTGTAAATGTTTACGGACTGCTTTTTGCAGTTATTCTTGCAGTTCCTCACGTTGTTTATGCAAGAACTCATAATTACGACTTAAATGTAATTAACAACCGTGCTATGCTCTACATTGAGCGAACAGGAAAATATTGCAGTCTTTTTCTTATGGGAATAAACCTCGGCATACTTGAAAAAGGCTTTACCGCTCCCATAATGGAAACCTACTGGCTGATTTCAACAGCCGTGCTGACGGTAATTTACGTTGTGCTGTGGATTGTTTTCTTAAAAAAGGAAACAAAGGGCTTTGCTTATCTGCTGACGATTACTGCCGCATTAATTGTGATTCAAAGCGGTCTTTTGCAGGTTAAAACACTGCTTCTGACGGGCGGAATTGTGTATCTCATCGGCGAGCTGTATGTGACCTCACAGGCATTTAAAGATTAAAGGAATGATAAAATGAACGTAATAATGCTCCTTAAGCCAAAGGACACTGTAAAATATATTTATGATAATTACACATTAAGACAGGGACTTGAAAAGATGCGTGCCCACGGATACACTGCGATTCCCGTAATCAACGCTGACGGTGAATATGTGGGAACGGTAAACGAGGGTGATTTTCTTTACAATATTATTGACAAAGGAAATCAAAGAATAAAGGATCTTGAACATTATTATGTACGTGACATAATTCGAAAGGATTTTAACCCTGCCGTTAAGATTAACGTGAGTATGGACGAGCTATTGCAAAGGGCAATGAAGCAGAACTTTATTCCCGTTACCGACGCAAGAGGAAGCTTTATCGGTATTGTGACAAGACAGGATATAATTAAATACTTTACAGAAATGCCGCATTCGGAGTGAATGCGGCATTATTATTTTTTATTATTTAGTTTTACCTATATCATGTCTGAAGTGTGCACCCTCAAACTTGATTTTGTCAACTGCGGCATATGCCTTTTCAAGTGCCTCGTCAAGAGTTTCCGCCCTTGCCGTTACACCGAGAACACGTCCGCCGTTTGTGTAGAATTTTCCGTTTTCATACTTTGTTCCTGCGTGATAAACGGTTGCGCCCTCAATCTGACCGTTATCGTCAAGTCCGAACATCTCTATTCCCTTTTTGTAGGAAACGGGATAGCCGCCGCTTGCCATAACAACGCAAGCCGCCGCACCGTCATACCACTGAATATCAATGTCAGCGAGTTTTTCGTCAATAACTGCTTCGCAGATGTCAACAAGGTCGGTTTTGAGTCTGGGAAGAACAACCTGTGCTTCGGGATCGCCGAAACGTGCGTTGTACTCGATAACTTTAGGGCCGTTCGGCGTAATCATCAAGCCGAAGTACAGACAACCCTTGAAAGGTCTGCCCTCTTTGTTCATTGCCTCAATTGTGGGCTTAAAGATTGTTTCCATACACACGTCGGCAATTTCATCTGTGTAGTAGGGGTTGGGGCTGATTGTACCCATTCCGCCTGTGTTTAAGCCTTCGTCGTTGTCGTAGGCACGCTTATGGTCTTTGGAGCTTACCATAGGCTTTACACACTTGCCGTCTGTAAAGGCAAGCACAGAAACCTCGGGGCCTGTTAAGAACTCCTCAATAACAATATTGTTGCCCGAATCGCCGAACTGTTTGTCCTCCATAATCGACTTGATTGCAGAAACAGCCTCATCAATTGTCTGTGCAATAATAACGCCCTTGCCGAGTGCAAGACCGTCAGCCTTGACAACTACGGGAGCTTTGTTTTCAGCCTTGACATACTCAATTGCCTTGTCGGCGTTGTCGAAAACCTCGTACTTTGCTGTTGGAATGTTGTATTTTTTCATAAGGTTCTTTGAGAAAACCTTTGACGCCTCAATAATTGCGGCGTTTGCGTTAGGCCCGAATGCACGGATTCCTGCATCTTCAAAAGCGTCAACCATACCTGCGGCAAGCGGGTCGTCGGGAGCTACAAACGCAAGGTCAATTGCGTTTTCCTTTGCAAACTTAACCATAGCTTCCTTGTCCATTACGCCGATATTTACGGTTTCGGCATCTCTTGAGATGCCGCCGTTGCCGGGTGCGCAGTAAAGCTTTGTGCATTTCGGACTTTCAAGCAGCTTTCTGATAAGAGCGTGTTCTCTGCCGCCCGAGCCAATCATTAATATATTCATAGCAGCACCCCGTATCAATGATGGAAAAGTCTGATCCCTGTAAAGGACATTGTCATATTGTACTTGTTGCAGGTTTCGATTACGTTGTCGTCACGGATTGAGCCGCCCGGCTGTGCAACGTACTGAACACCTGAACGCTTTGCTCTTTCGATATTGTCGCCGAACGGGAAGAAAGCGTCAGAGCCGAGTGAAACGCCGCTGAAATTAGCAAGCCATTCCTTCTTTTCCTCTTTTGTAAGGGGTTCGGGCTTTGTTGTGAAGAACTGCTGCCATACACCGTCAGCGAGAACGTCCTCGTAATCGTCTGAAATGTAAACGTCTATTGTGTTATCTC
>CAZNUF010000006.1:2939-12866 GCA_964576125.1 uncultured Ruminococcus sp.
ACAAAGGGAAGATTCATTACCTTCGGATGCTGTCTTAAGAACCAGATGTCAGCCTTGTTTCCTGCAAGACGTGTGCAGTGGATTCTTGACTGCTGACCTGCGCCAACGCCGATAGCCTGACCGCCCTTTGCATAGCAAACAGAGTTAGACTGAGTGTATTTAAGTGTGATAAGAGCGATAAGAAGGTCACGCTTTGCCTCCTCGGGAAGCTCCTTATTATCGGTTACGATGTTCTGCATAAGCATTGCTTCGTCAATTTTAAGCTCATTTCTGCCCTGTTCGAATGTTATGCCGAAAACGTCCTTGTGCTCAATCGGAGCAGGAACGTAATTCGGGTCAATTTTTACCACGTTGTACGTTCCTTTTCTCTTTGTTTTTAAAACCTCAAGAGCCTCGGGAGTGTAGTCAGGAGCAATGATTCCGTCGGAAACCTCTCTCTTTAAGAGAATAGCAGTCTGAACGTCGCAGGTATCTGAAAGAGCTACCCAGTCGCCGTAGGAGGACATTCTGTCAGCACCTCTTGCCATTGCATAAGCAGATGCAATCGGAGAAAGTTCTAAATCATCTACAAAATAAATCTTCTTTAATGTGTCGGAAAGCTCTGTTGCAACTGCTGCACCTGCGGGGCTTACGTGCTTGAAAGAAGCTGCGGCAGGAAGTCCTGTTGCTGCCTTGAGCTCTCTTACAAGCTGCCACGAGTTGAATGCGTCGAGAAAGTTAATGTAACCGGGTTTGCCGTTTAAAACCTCAACAGGCAAGTCCTTGCCGTCCTGCATAAAAATTCTTGACGGCTTCTGATTGGGGTTACAGCCGTATTTTAAGGCGAGTTCGTTCATTTTTATCGTCCTTTCTGATTACAGAATTATTTATTCTTATTGATTATTCTTGACTCTGAAGTGTTAGTTGCGATGTCAATATAGCGCACAAATAGAGAAACCTTGTTGTCCTCGTTAAGAGCGTTCCAGATTTTCTCTGCAAAAGTGTCGATGTCATCGTTGCCGATTTCAACCAGAGTAGGCTCACCCTCAAAGCTTGGGAGAGGATTGCCGTCGCTCATATAGGTATGGATAAATCTGCCCAGACCTGCAATTGGTGAATCGTAGGTAAAGGTATATCTTTCGCAACAGTCGGGATTGCCGTCTGCACTCTTGAGGATTGACATTGCGTAGTTCATCTTGCCCTCACTGCACTTTACAATACCCGAAATTCGGGGTGTGTAGTTAGGACCGTCAGGCTCAAACTCACGTGAGCGCAGTGACTGTTCAAAGGTCATCTGCTGATTCATAAGGTCGTAGATTGTGTCTGTCTGGTCGCCGTTTGTGACGATTGTCTTGTTGCCGAGCACTCTTACGGGTGAATAGATGATGAGCGAGGGGTCAACAAGCTTTGACGGGTCAAAAGCCTGAGTCTTGATTCCGTCCTCGGTTTCAACAAAAACTCTGTTTCTGCTGTTTTCGCTTCTGCCCATAATAAAGTATGCAATTACAGCCTTTGTGCCGTCTGCACTTCTGCCGATTACGATACCTCTGCCGGGGTATGTAGTTGAGGAAATGTCATTGTAAAGAGATACGGGTTTCATAATTTACCTCCGATTAGTCAAGAATTTCGGTTTTGTTATCTTTTACGATAATTTTATCTTCACAGAAAAGCGAAACAGCTTTGGGAAGAATTTTCCATTCAGCCTGCTCCATAACTCTTTTCTGTAAAATTTCGGGAGTGTCGCCGTTTTGGATTTCAACAGCCTTCTGAATTATAATAGGACCGCCGTCGCAGACCTCGTTCACAAAGTGAGCCGTTGCGCCTGTTACCTTAACGCCCTTTTTGAGAGCCGCCTCGTGAACGTGAAGTCCGTAATAACCCTCTCCGCAGAAGGACGGGATAAGTGAGGGGTGAATATTGATTATTTTGTTTTCAAATGCAGAGATAACCTTACTGCCGAGAATTGTCATAAAGCCTGCAAGCACGACAACATCGGCATTTTTACTCTTTAAAAGCTCGGTTAATGCATTGTCGTATTCGTCAAATTCTGCAAAATCCTTTCGTCTTATGACTTCTGTAGAAATATTATTATTCTGTGCACGTGTAAGAGCATAAGCGTTGGGGTTTGAGGAGATTACACAGGTGATTTTTCCGTTTTTAATCTCTCCCCTGTTTTGTGCGTCTATGAGCGCCTGCAAATTTGTGCCGCCGCCTGATACTAAAACTACAATATTTTTCATTATTCAAACACTACTCCGTCATTGCCCTCAACAACTTCGCCGAGGATTACTGCGTCTTCGCCGTTTGCCTTTAAAACCTCGAGAGCCTTGTCAGCGTCTTCCTTGGCAACGGCTGTAATCATTCCGACGCCCATATTGAATGTATTGAACATATCGTGCTCGGAGATGTTGCCTACCCTCTGCATAAGATTGAAGATAGGAAGTACGGGAATGCTGTCCTTTTTGATTTTAGCAGTAAGTCCGTCTGTAAGCATACGGGGAATGTTCTCGTAGAAGCCGCCGCCTGTGATATGAGAAATTGCCTTTACCTTAACTTCATTTATAAGTGCAAGGATTGGCTTTACATAGATTTTTGTAGGAGTAAGCAGAGTTTCGCCGAGCGGTTTGTCAAGCTCCGGGTACTCTGCGTTGATTGTTGTTTCGTCAATACCGAAGATTTTTCTTACAAGTGAAAAACCGTTTGAGTGAACACCGGAGGAACGAAGTCCGATAAGCACGTCGCCCGGTTTGAGGTCCGAGCCGTCAATAAGCTTTGGCTTGTCGGCAACACCTACGCTGAAGCCTGCAACGTCGTACTCGTCAAGCGGCATAAGTCCGGGATGCTCGGCTGTTTCACCACCGATAAGGGCACAGCCTGACTGAACACAACCTTCTGCGATACCCGATACGATTTCTGCAACCTTTTCGGGGATATTCTTTCCGATTGCAATGTAGTCAAGGAAAAACAAGGGCTGTGCGCCGCAGCAGATAATATCGTTTACACACATTGCAACGGCGTCAATTCCGATTGTGTCGTGCTTGTCAAGCAGAAAAGCAAGCTTGATTTTTGTGCCGACACCGTCTGTACCGCTTACTAAAACAGGCTCCTCCATTCCCTTGAAATTGGGAGCAAACAGTCCGCCGAAGCCGCCTATACCCGAAACAACACCGTCAATTTTAGTGCGGGCAACGTGTTTTTTCATCAGCTCGACTGACTTGTAACCTGCGGTTACGTCAACGCCTGCTGCCTTGTAACTTTCTGAAAAGCTGTTCATTGTAATCCTCCGTTATTTTTTATTTATTTTTTTAGCATATTTATCAACAAAAATTGTTCTCGGAATTTCAGCATTGTAGTTGCCGCTGAAACAGCCGTCGCAAAGGTCAATGTTTGCATTCTCTGCTATTTTCCTAAGGCTGTCAAGGCTTAAATATCCGAGTGAATCAGCGCCTATTTGTTCTCTGATTTCTTCAATGGACAGTTTATTTGCAATGAGGCTGTCTTTATCACGAATATCAATTCCGAAGTAACAGGGGCAGATAAAGGGCGGTGAGCTTATAAGCATATGAACCTCTTTAGCTCCTGCGTCACGCATAAGCTTTACAATATGCTTTGACGTTTCACCTCTGACAATTGAGTCGTCTATTATGACAATGCTCTTGCCCTCTACGTTTGCTTTCAGAGCAGTAAGACGAGTCTGTAAAAGCCGCTTTTTCTTGTCCTTGCCTGTTCCTACCGTTCTGCCTATGTATTTATTCTTTACAAATCCCATTCCGAACGGTATTCCCGAAGCTTTCGCATAGCCCTCGGCGGCAACAATTCCCGAGTCCGGAACTCCGCACACCATATCGGCTTTAATCGGAAATTCCTTGTAAAGCAACTCGCCGGCCTTGAAACGTGCGTTGTGAACGCTTACGCCGTCAATCACACTGTCGGGACGGGCAACGTAAACGTATTCAAAAAGACAGAGTGAAGTCTTTTCCGCAGTCATTTTTGCCTTATAGCTGTGGAAGCCTTCTTCATCAATTACAATCATTTCGCCGGGTTCAACGTCACGGATAAACTCTGCACCAATGCTGTCGAACACACAGCTTTCTGAAGAAATGACGTAGCTGTTCTTGATTTTTCCAACACAAAGAGGACGGAAGCCGTACATATCACGGAAACCGATAAGACGGGTCGGAGCACAGATTACTGTTGAATATGCGCCCTTAAGCCTGTCCATTGAACGAAGTACGGCATCCTCCAGATTATCGGTGTAGCACCTTTCGTAGGCGATTATATAAGCCATAAGCTCGGCATTGGAGTTTGACTGAAATATTGCGCCGCCACGTTCAAGCTCTAATCGGATTTCGGGGAAGTTTGTGATTGAGCCGTTGCTTGCAATACCGATTGAGCCTTCTTTATACCTTAAAACAAGAGGCTGATTTGACGCACGGTCAAGGCTTTCGTTAGCAGTGTAACGAACGTGACCTATAGCTATTTTGCCGTTTTTGAGGTTGGAAAGAGTTTTTGAAGTAAATACCTCGGAAACCATACCAAGCTCCTTGACGGTTGAAAACTCGCCCTCAAAATTAACGGTAATTCCTGCGCTTTCCTGTCCCCTGTGCTGGAGGCCGAAAAGAGCGTCGTGAGTGATTGCAACGCTGTCGAGGTCATCGTCATTTCTGTAGATGCCGAAAACGCCGCATTCATCGTTAAACTTATCAAGTTTTGTATCTATGTCAACAAAATTCTTAATCAAAGCTCTGCCACCTTAAGCTGCATTGCCTGGTCCTTTTCGGCAACGCCGTTTTCCATTTCTTTCTTCATATTTTCAAGCTTTTCTGCAAGAGTATCATCAGAAAGTGCAAGCATTTCTACAGCCAGAATTGCCGCATTAGCCGCACCGTCGACAGCAACGGTTGCTACGGGGATTCCTGTTGGCATCATAACTGTTGCAAGAAGTGCGTCCATACCGTCAAGCTGTGCGGATTTGCAGGGGATTCCGATTACGGGAAGCGTTGTTTTTGCGGCAAGCACGCCTGCAAGATGAGCCGCCATTCCTGCGGCTGCAATGATTACACCAAAGCCGTTTTTCTTTGCGTTAGCCGAGAACTTGATTGCCGCATCCGGTGTTCTGTGAGCGCTCATAACGTGAACCTCGTACTCAACACCGAATTCCTTTAACTTTTTGACAGCCTTTGATACTACGGGGAAATCACTGTCTGAACCCATTATGATTGCAACTTTCTTCATAATATGCTCCTTAGTCGTGTATTTTATAGTCTGACAAGAATTAATCATACTTGCCGAATATAACTATTATATTATATTAAAAAATCGACGGAATTTCAATAGAATATGCCAATTATTTTATCAAACGACAGCAAATCGGGAAATTTTATCGTAATAAGTAAAATCTACTCTTTAGGATAAGTTGTCAGCGTATATTCGGATGGACTTGTTTCATAAGGTCTTTCCGATGAAATCAACCCCGAAGTTGTGATTCCCGTTTCGTCAACGTCTTTCATATGAGGAAACAGAAAATTCATTTTATCGTCGTCAAAGTGCTTGTCGAGGTATCTGTCAAGGCTGTTTGAGGCAGGTACGCCGTCAGTTCTCTGCGTCCAGCGGTAGGTTGCTGAAACTGACATAAAAGCGTTGATTAGCATAAAGACAATCAGAAATGTTGTAATTATTGAGCCTGCCTTCTTCGGTATTTTTTCGATAAGCATTGACGCCCAGGGATAGAGATAGCGCACCCAGACAAGACCGAGGAAGCCCCATATCAGAGCGTACATAAGGTTTGTCCTGCCGTCAAGGTTAAAGGCAGTGTTGCTGTAGTCCCACGAAACAGTGCCGAAAAGAGTTTCCTGAAACCACGAGCAGAAGTACTCAAAGCCTGCACCAACTATTGCGCTGATTACAAAAATAAGCGTATCGCTGAGCTTATACAGCTTGTACAGAACAGCGGTTAAAAAACAAGCTCCGCCGCCGTAAACGGGAATAAATGGGCCGTAAACCATTCCGACACGCACTTCAAAATGCCCCTCGGCAAAAAGTGCCCATATTGTTTCAAACAGAGTTCCGAGCATTGAACCGAAAAGGAAAAGATAGAACAGCTTTGTAAAGCAAAAGCCGAATGCAAACGGCTCTTCGTCTTTGTTTTCGTAAACCTGAGTATACTCCTTCATATTATCGGTTTTGATTTCGTCAAGCTTTGCGGCAATCTGTTTGACATACGCAGTGTTTTTCAGATCGGGAAATGCAGAAATAAGCCTTCGGCGTAAAATATTTTCGGTAAAAAGCTTGTTGTAATTGCTTTCAAGCTCGTCGATTTTCTCCTGCGGAACGTCATTTCCGAGAAGGCTTGAAACACCGTTAAGCCTTTTGATTCTGTGCTGTAATCTTAATGTTGTAATTATAGCAAGAACATAGTCAATCAGAATGAGCAGACAGATTGAAAGAACAACTATAAGGCTTACGAGGAACGGAATAAGCTCTATTACAAAATTGAGAACCGGGATTAGCACTCCTACAAGAACCGTTCCCATTATTCCGAGCAAAAGCGTGTATGGCAAGGTTATATAACTGCCGATATTGAACTTCATTTTGCTGAAATCCCAAGGCTTAAAGCCGAGTACTTTTTCGGTGAAAAAGCCGATAAGGATAACGACAAGCGACAGGATTACACAACTGCCGAAAAACAGAAAAAATCTATTGGATTGAAAGTGATTTAATGCAAGATAACAGATTACAGCTCCTACTCCGTAGGACGGACAAAACGGAGAAGCCAGAAAGCCCTTGTTGTAAAATCTTTTTTCTTCAAAGAGAGTTCTTATTCCGTTTAGAAGCCAACCGCAGAATGAAAAAATTACAAAATACCACAGAAGATTTATAATTAACATACCCTACCCCTTTATTTTGATGCTATTTTGGTTGTATAAAAAATAATTTAGCGTTGATGTAATAGCCAACGTTGACGTAGAGACACGGCGTGCCTTGTCCCTACGACTAAAAACATACGTTTACCTATATATCAATTTAAAATTCTGGCTACAATTTTTTCCAAACAAACCGACTTTTCCACTCGATTTCCTCGCCGAGGCACTCGGCTTTAAAAGTCAAGCGCAGTCAAAAGACTGCGCTGTGAGCTGTATTCTGATTCACTGCTTTGGTGTTTCACTGTCCCAAAGCTCTTTTATTGCTGTTACGTTACCTGCAAGGCTCTGAATGTCTGACGGAATGATGATTTTTGTAGCTTTACCGTCAGCAGCCTTTGCGAATGCTTCGAGAGATTTAAGCTGAATTATGCGTTCTGTGGGAGCTGCCTCGTTTAACATACGGAGTGCGTCTGCGTTAGCCTTCTGCACTGTGAGGATAGCCTCTGCTTCACCCTGCGCCTCACGGATTTTCTGCTCCTTAACAGCGTCTGCCTTGAGGATTGCAGACTCCTTCATACCCTCGGCAACAAGAATCTGACTGCGCTTTTCACCCTCTGCATCGAGGATTCTTGCACGGCGCTCACGCTCTGCCTTCATCTGCTTTTCCATTGCGTCCTGAATTTCACGTGGCGGAAGAATGTTCTTAAGCTCAACACGAATAACCTTGATTCCCCATGCGTCTGTTGCTTCGTCAAGGATAATTCTGATTTTATCGTTGATTGTATCACGTGAGGTGAGCGTGTTGTCAAGCTCCAAGTCACCGATGATGTTACGCAGAGTTGTTGCGGTGAGGTTTTCGATTGCGCTTAACGGACGCTCAACACCGTAGCAGTAAAGCTTCGGGTCTGTGATTTCAAAATACACTACCGTATCAATCTGCATTGTTACGTTATCTCTTGTGATTACGGGCTGGGGCGGGAAGTCAACAACCTGCTCCTTAAGAGAAACCTTCTTTGAGATTTTGTCAAGGAACGGGATTTTTACGTGAAGTCCTGTGTCCCACGTTGAATAGTAAGTACCAAGGCGCTCAATAACATAAGCGTGTGCCTGCGGCACGATTTTAATATTGCTTATTACAACAAGAAGCACGATAAAAACAATTATTCCGATAATAATTAAACCAATGAATCCTTCCATAATTTACTCCTCTATGTTTTCTGTCGGCTCAACAATGAGCTTCACTCCCTCAATTGAGAGCACTTTTACTTTACTGTCTTTTGAAATCGGTGCATACTGTGACTTTGCAGTCCAGATTTCACCCTCTACCTTTACCTGTCCGACCTTTTGAACGTCCTCAATATCAGCAAGGACGATTCCGATTTTTCCGATAAGTCTGTCTGCGTTTGTGCTTGTTACACCCTTTTTTTGTTTCCACTTATTTATAAGCGGTCGTGTTACAAGAAGTGAAACAAGAGTAACAACAAGAAATACCGAAGTCTGTATCGGAATAGAGTCTGTAAAAATTGAAGTAATTGCGGCGCACACAGAGCCAAGCACAAACCAGATTGAAACAAGCTGTGATGTAAACGCTTCGCATACAGCCATTAATACTGCAAATCCTATCCATATGAAAGGCATATATTGTTCCATAAGATTACTCCTTTCTTGCTATAATTCTATCATAACAAACACGGATAGTCAAATTATTTGAATATAAATATACACTTTTTATTTATTATATGTTATAATTAAGATAAATATTAAAATACAGGTGATTATATGGCTTTTGATACATTTGACGAGGGAGTAACATTAGGCGGTGTTAGAAGTAAAAACGAAATCAGAATTCTTATCTGCTATCTTCTTAACTGCGTTAAGGAAAATATGGATAAAGAGCTTGTTGTTCAGGCAATTACAATAGAGGAGCTTGCAAATTATTTTGAAGTCAGCGCCGCATTTGACGATTTGATTAAAAACGGCAACATCAAGGAAAGTGAGATTGTTGACGGATTGCAGACGTATGAGCTTACCGACAACGGAAAAATGATTGCAAATCAGCTTGAAAGCGTACTTTCCTACACTGTTAAGGAAAAAGCGTATGTAAGCGCAATAAAACTGCTTGGCGAAAAGAAAAAACGCCGTGAAAACTCGGTTGAAATCAAGAAAACCGAAAACGGCTTTGACGTTATCTGCAAAATTTCGGGCGGTGATATGGATTTGCTTTCCTTTACACTTTATGCTCCGAACTATGAGCAGGCTATGTTTATGAAAAAGAACTTCTACGACAGTCCGTCCACTGTCTACAAGGTTATGCTTGCGCTTATGACGAAGGACAAGGAAAACGTCGGCGAGGCACTTGAAGAGCTTTACGGCGTTCTGTAAAGTCAGAAAAACAGATTAAGTGAGAGAAGTAACGTTACTCCGGGTACGCCGCCGGCAACCGATACGATTATTGAAAGCAGACTGACAGGCAGAAAAACGCCCGTAAGTCCCGAGGTTAAATTTACTGCCGTCAGCGTTGCCGCACCGATAAGCATTGACAAAAGCGACCTTTTAAGAGGGTGCTTGCTTTTTGATATGTAATGAATAATTGCAAAAATCACGAAAATTGATACAAAAACAATTGCTAATCCCCACAGCGGCATAAATAACATCTCCATAAATTTACAAAATAAAACAGACCGTCGGACATACATCCGACGGTCTATAATTATGCTCTGATTTTTAAAGATATTACTTTATTACTCCGAAATAGGAAAGTACATTAAGCGCAATTACGAAGAGAACGAATACTGCGGCAAATACCTTTGTCCAACGTGAAAGAAACGCATCAATTGAACGAGCCTTATTCTTTGAAAAATAAGAGTCAGCCGCACCTGTTACAACGCCAAGTCCCTGCTGGTTGCCTTCCTGAAGAATAATTACAACGATAATTGCTATTGAAACGATGCCGAGAACAACACCGAGAACAATACCTAAAACGCCCATTTTTCATCTTCCTTTCATTAATATGATATAATACACGATAATCTGCATTAATTAACTATTATATAGTATCACATAAATATTATTTTTGCAAGAGAAA
>CAZNUF010000007.1:0-12815 GCA_964576125.1 uncultured Ruminococcus sp.
ACTAATACTACAATCAATATCCAACAGATTATATTTTTAATTAGATTTATTGTTCGAAAAACTTTATTTTTTTTCATTGTTTACTCCAAGTCCTAAAAAGTAAATAATTCTATTGCATTCATATATCTTTTTGCAAAATCCACAGCTAAAAGAATTTTGAAAACAGTAATAACATATTTAAAAATTGAAAATTAGCAGAATAATATAATCTTTATAAAGAAATTTTTACAGAAAGTCTAATTGCGATATTCTTGACTATAACAAAAAAGGGCTGCAAAGGCAACCCTTTTATAAAAATTATAATTTATAATGTCAGATAAAGATCCTCAATAGTATATTTCAGGGGACCTGAAGATGAATCATTCTTAATATACCAATACACTGATTCAACGCCAGGTTCGCCGTCAGCATATCGTCCATCGACTTTGACATTCGTTACAACAGGAACATCACTTTTAGCATTGCCATCAGCAGACGATACTGTAACAGTACAGCTTGCAGTCATAACATCACCATAAGTACCTGTAGCTGTAACAGTAATTACTGAAGTACCGGCTGAAACGCCGCTTACGGTTCCGCTTTTTTTGTCAACCGTAGCAACATCTTTGTTTGAAGAAGAGTAATCAATTGTTTTTCCCTGCGCTACCGCCGCAAGGTCAATACTTTCTCCGACTCTTAAAGTTGCGCTTGAATAGAAAGTGTTGATACCGGCTGATTTACCTGATTCAACATACGTTGAACCGCCGTCAAAAGCAACTGTATTGTAAGTTACAATATTAGTATTATCGTTGCCGTACCATGTGTCACCCTGTCTGAGTTTTATAGCATTAGCATTCCAAGGAATAGTTGCATAAGACATTTTATAGGTTTTATCGTTCCATGTACCGGTTTTTTTCGGATCAAAATATGCATGAACTTCACTATCACCATTGTAGGTTTTATTAGAGCTGTCCCACCAGTGAATCTGATAATCAGTCGGCGTGTAGGTATTGGCATCATAAAAACCGACATAAACATTCTTTTTGTTTATGGTAACTGCACGTTTATCACTTGTCAGCGAACTGTCGCCATAATAGTTTTTGTAGGTTTTGAGCGGTCCGTTCACGCCGAGATAAAAGCTTCCTGCGGTATCTTCCGGAAACTCAAGCTTTGTAAGATAAAGCGAAACGCTCTGAGGAGCATCACCGTTATTAATAATATCAGTTCTGTAGCAGACACGTGCACCGGCTGCCAAGCCGTCAGCATTAGAGAAATCTGTGATTTTTCTTCCGGCTGTTTCAACGTAGGTTTTTCCGTCATCAGTTGAGGCATAGGTTCTCATGGTTACGCCATTTCCGGTTGAAACATCATAGTCAAAACCCAATGCAAGATGGGGACCACTCTTATTTTTAGGACGGGTGAACCACGAAAAGGTTGAAGTAGTAACGCACATAATACATAGTATTACAGCGAGTAAGGAAACAACAATTATCTTTAATTTTTTCATGGTATCACCTCTCTATAATTTTAATTTTTACTGCCAGCTGCCGGAAATTGGTTTATCCCAAGCCTCACTAACAATTACATACTTTGTTTTTGTTCCTCTATCTCCTGCATTTATTGTACTCCAGAGACTAGAAGTACCATAGCCATCTTCATAACGATAGAATGTAATGTCAGTTACTGTACTCGGTACAGTGAAGGTTGCTTGATGATTAGAATATCCGTCTTCTTCTGAATTATAAACCTTTCCGGTTTTATTGTCTTTCAGATAAACCTTACCCTGCTCACTAGCCCAATGATTTGTTGTATTATCTACAAAGGTAATAGTGGGCTGTTCAACAAACTTAGCATAATAAGTCTTATTCTCGCTAAGGGTTACGCTCAATGCATCTGTGCTCAATGGATCTCCCGTACATTCAGCGTTGTCATACCAACCCTTGAATTGATAATTACCTTTTCCTTTAGCAGTAGCAGTAAAACTGCTGTCCTTTTCGTACTTCAATACTGTTGCGGAAGTATATGTGTTGCTGCCAACAGTAATTGAACCGCCGGTAAATTCGTCTCCGTCTGACTGCGTTCTACCATTTACATCAATCGAAACAGCTCCGATATTTACACTGACTTTTTCGACCGGAACATATTCAGGTAGATTACTTGTAGATGATGAATTATCGAAGAAATATTTCTTACCGAATTCACCATAACGACCTGCCGCTCCCGATCCGGGATGCTGATTGCTTCCGTTATTACTTAAAATAACACGGAAACCGTTTTGTTCAGTAGCTGGAACAGTGAATTGAATCTTATAATATCCGGTTTCATCATCTAAAGTAGCCGCACCACCAGGCCAACCGCCTTTGTACTCTTTATTTGTTCCTGAATTATAGATATATGCGTTATAGGATGTAAATCCGTCTCTCTTTTCAAAGTATATTGTGGTAACCTTATTTGTAAGATTAAACCTTGCATATACCTGAGTTTTATCAGTTACAGTGAGGACAAGATCAGTTGTATTCTCATCTGCAAGCTGCTTTCCGCCTGTTTCTGCATTGTACCAACCGAGGAATGTTGCACCGCTTGCGGGCTTAGCACGCAAAGTAATCTGACTGCCGTGCTTTACATTATTTATGTTAACAATATCAGAAGCGGTTTGCTCTGTTCCGTTGATGACCTGAACTACCGTTCCGCCGCCGGATGTTGCTGTTCCTGTTGTTATCGCATACGCAGAAACTGTATACTGTTTAAGGTCAAACTTTGCATAATAGGTCTTAACAGTAGAATCAACAATGTTAGTGAGTTCAAACTCTAAGTCGGTTTTATAAGGAGTACCTGTCATAGCAGCATTATTAAACCAACCCTTAAACTCATAACCGTCATTTTCGTTTACGGTTGCCTTAAAGGTAGCCGAGCCGCCATAAGTGACAGTAACGGTTGCTGTAGCTCCCGACGACGCTACAGGAGAAGTAAATTCAACCGTGCCGCCTGCACTGCCCTGAGTTTCCTCAGAAACAGCAATAGCTTTAATAGTAAAAGTTTTAACCTTGAAATCAGCAAATAATGTAATATTGTCTGTTACATTTGATAAGGTTTTAGTTGCTTCGTTACCCTGCCCGGTATTTGATGAATCATACCAACCTATGAAGCTATACTTCGCACTTGAAACAACAGCTTTAATAGTAATATCATCACCATAGAGAACAGTAGCAGACGATGTTGCTCCTACTGGATTTGAGCCTGCCTGAACATTACCTCCTGTTGAGCTTGCAATTCCGTCAGTTCTTGCAGTTAACGAAACACTAAACTCCTGTTTAAATATTGCATAATAGGTTTTATCACCGGCAATAGCATTTTCTTCAGTATAAGTCGATGCAGTGGATATTCTTGTGCCTCCTGAAGCCGCATCATACCAACCGACAAATCTGTAGCCGTCATTTGCCTTTGCAACTAAGGTAGCAGTGTTTCCGTGAGTAATCTTCTCGGTAGCCTTTGCACCTGCTGCTGACGTAGCCAAATCAGTTTTAACCTGAACTGTACCGCCTTTAGCACTGTCGACAGTACCGTTTGTTACTGCATGTACAGTTCTGTTGTACTTTTTAAGCTGGAATTTTGCATAATATGTTTTAGGATCAGTGTTTTTATTCGCAGTAAATTCAAGTTCTTTGGTTTTCAGGTTTGAACAGGCTTCATCCTCATACCAACCGACAAACTCATATCCGCTTGATTCATCGGGAACAGCCTTATAAACAACAGTTTGTTTGTTTGTGGCTGTAATTGTAATATGAGCACCGGACTTTTTTAAAGTATCATCAACCCAGAATTCAGCGTTACCTCCGGTAAGTGCGTAAGCTTCAAGCGTATACGTTTTAATCTTGTATACTGCGAAATAATTTATAGGCTCCTGCAAATTTGTAATTTCAATTGTTGTCTTATCAGCAGGATATACTACGTGATTTTCGCTGTCTATCCAGCCCATAAAGGTGTAATCCTTTGCCTGCTCCTCAGTCTGAACAGCCTTGAGCGTTACACTTCCGCCCTTCTTAACATAGAGGCTTGCCTTTGCACCTGCTGTACCGTTATTTATCTGAACAGAACCGCCGGTATTGTCTTCTTCAACGTCGTCAGAAACAGCAGTTAATCTGACATTGTACTGGAATCTTGCATAGAGTGTATAAGTTTTGCTTTTTTCGTCAGGAGTAAAAGATTCCGTGCTGTTTGACGACATCCGCTTGGTGCATTCATCATCATAATACCAACCCTCAAAGGCATAGTCGTCAGTACCCGGAATTAAATTCGGTGTAGCAATAATATCTACGGGAGTACCCTTAGTAACCTTTACTCTTGTTTCACCCACGGGTCCTCCGGTTACAGATACCTTACCCATAATAGGATTACCCTTATCATCACAACAGCTTGAAGCTACCTTTACTTCAACTACAGACGCAGGCTCCCAATATCCGGTTGTCTTTGAAGTAACATGAAACTTTGAGCCACTCTCCGACTTATCCCTTTTGACTGCATTGATTGTATTGTCCAAAAAGCTTATAGTTAAATCCGCAGAATTATTGTCATTCGGAATGAATACTCGCCAACAACCGTTATTATAATTCATTGGAACTACAGACGCATTATTATTTGTTTTAACAGTAATATGAGTAGCTGTTTTCGGGTCACTCGGTGTGGGAAGCACAAGAGAAGCTTCTTCATCTCTCGTAACCATAATTTCACATACACTACCCCAAGTACCATAACCCTCTTTGTCAGAGCCGGGTTTGAGGTTACCATACGCCTTATATGTAGGAATTTCAGCAGCACTGGTTTCCGAAAGCTTTGTCTTCCAGAAATTATAATGATTATCCTGCGGATTTGAAGTTACCGTATTTGCTGTACGGTAAAAATAAAAATCATCATTTGACGAACCTAAATCATCAGTAGGTAAAGTTATTGTCCAAGTCGGAGCTGCTCCGGGATCAGACGTTTCTACTTTCTGCATCTCAAAAGCACCCTGAGATGTTTTAATCCACATAATAGCATCGTCATTACCCACCCAGTTCCACGTTGAACTTGTTGCATCAGCTTTATTAAACGCTGATGTCCTGTCTACAAAATTAATTGTTGTATTCTTAACAGCAGTTACAATTCTGAAATTGTTGCAGGTAAGAGTCTTACCGTCATATTCTGTTGACTTAGAAGGATCCTGAAGCCATGCAGTAAGCGTTACAAGCTTTGCATTTTCCTCGCCTTTAAGCACGCTGAACAAAATATTTGCTTCTTCATCGTCTTTATTATCAAAATCCTCAAAAGCATAAATCTGCGAAGATTGAATCAACGGATCTCCGGAAATAGTGGCAACAACTTCTTCTGTATCTTCGGTATTTGAATAAACCTTAGTAACCGGATTCGAGCCATCAGCATTTGCCACAGTAAGTGCTATTCTAATCTTATTATCATTGACTACAGTATCGCCGATTTTAAAGGTAGGAACCTGTTCAAAATAGAAATTTGCATTAGTTCCTACAGCTTGTACTTTAAAAGAAAAGCTGATATAGTTAGTGTTTTTATCATTAATATTGCCTTTTCTGAATTTGTTTTCAGTTGAACCGGTCTTAGCAAGCTGCGGGAAAAAGAAGTTTAATCCATCACGGCTTGAAGCCGACGCCAAATGTACATTACCGGATGCACGGAAATACTTTGCCAAGTCAATCGGCTGGCCTGAAAAACCTTCTCCCGTGCCTACCAACGCATTAGTGAATGTGTAATCATCAACCTGACCTGCGGAGTTAGTGATTTCAATTGATGAAATTGTCTCAACCCAAGAATATGTTGAAACCAGTAATATCATTAACACTTCAATAAGTGCCACAACTGACAGCAAAATTCCGTAGCGAGATTTATTCTTTTTTGATAATGCATTTTTAATTGCACAAAACTTTTCTTTCATTGTGACACCTCCTTTAATTAACTTGTGCGTTTAATTGTATCATCTTCCTGCATTTGGAAAATTATGGAGTTATTGCCTGTAATCATTTCTATTGCATTAAGAGCCAAAGGCTTAGGATCTTTACCGGATTTAGTTAATATAAATGCCTTGATCGCTTTACCTTTTGCTATCTTAAGATTTGTAATCTGATATATATTTGTCTCTGACCCTGCTTTTGTCATCGGAATGAGCGTGCCGTCGGTGAGCTGCATATTCAACGTATAACCGACAGATATATTCTGCACTACCCATTCCTTGATTCTTTCAAGCTTTATAAGTTCAATTGTAACTTCCTCACCGCTTGGCGGATCGGGATCAGGATCAGGATCGGGATCGGGATCGGGATCAGGGTCTACTATCTGCTGCTTGGGTGGAATACCCCAGTAGCCTACGCAGGGGGACAAACGCTTTTTCTGAAGCTGCGAGTCAGTTGACGAAACATAGCCGTAACCGTTACCACGGCGAGCTGTGTAAACATGCTCCAATTTTCCGTCATCCTTACCGCTTGCTGTTCTGTACTCCTGCAAACCTTCGTCAGATACATATTGCTTTGCCCAGTCTAACGCTGTAGAGTTTTCGGAAAGAGCGTCGTTAACCCCGACACGTGTATGCCAAGAGTTGTTAATTGTTTCGTTAGTCAAATTGTATCGGTAGAATGAAATATTTGTTTTAACATTTTTAGGAATAGGAGCCGTCCACTCTGTTGTTGAACCGGCAGTCTGTTTCATTACAACTGACTTCATTACAGGTTTTTCAGGTGTACTTGCATCAACATCCTTGTAGGTCATTATCACGATACAGTTATCACTATGAATCCAATGACCGTTATCTGTTGAGCCGTCATCACCTAAAGTATCATCGACGAAAACGACATAGTCCATTTCAGTCCAGTTACTTTCAAGTTCAATATCAACGGAAATACTCTGATTAGCATACTGGTCTACAACATCGCTTGTACCTTCAAGCCATACTACCATAGAAGCATTTATAGGCGTTGTACCCATGAGTGTAAACAAAGGTTTACCGGTACCAAAGTAGAAGTCAGAAAAAGAGTAACCGTTTGTCTGCTTAGTATATGCAGTACCATTATCATCTGTAGTGTACACAGCATCATAATTCTTAACATATTCAGTAACAAGTGCCGACGGGTCAAGCACAACAGGCGCTTTTGAGCTATCGGATATAAATGACATACGCACAGGACACTCTGCATGACTTTCCTGCTTTATCGGCACACCGTTTTCGTTGTAGGTGATTTTAGTTGAACCGTCGAATACCTCAGAAACAGTTTCATTGTTTTCAATTCTGTTAACCGTGATTGAATAGCTCTTGATATAAACATATGTAATTCCGGAGTCACCTTTCAGTGTAAAATCCTTGTGAGTATACAAAACATTTTTATCTCCGACGTTACCTTCACGGAATTTCATTTCAGATGTTTTATTAGAGAAATTACCCTCGGCAGGGAAAAATACATTTCTGCCGTCTACGCTTGATGCCTCGGCAAGTACCATATTGTCAAGTCTTATGTGGTTTTTCAAATCCTCACCGTCATTAACACGAAGTCCTGAAGAAGACTCCATTGTGAAAGTCTCAGAATTAACTTTGGCAGAATCAGTAATTGTAAACCACGACACAGTTGTCGTTGTTAATAACAGTAATACAAGAAACAGAGAAATATATGAAGTAGAAACTCTTTTGCTGCTGATTCTTCTGCAACTATATGAAGCAGAAATTTTAGAGATTACGCTCTTAATCTTCATATATATACTCCTTTCCTGCATATCTTCTATATTTTACCACTAAATCATTTAATAGTCAATTTTTAATAGTCAATTTCAAGTCAATAGTAAATTTGCCTTTAACAAGTGCCAAACGAGCTTCGGAATCTTCGCCCTCAATCCACATATTACAAACGACCTTGGAAACGTTATATTTTACACCATCAAAATCCTGCGCCGTACCTAAAGTAGTAATCTGTTTTTTAGAATTAAGAACATACTCTGTGTTTCCTTCTGAATCAGTAACGGCTTCTGATGTAGTAACATCACTAACATCCATATCCTTTTTTTCTTTTGCGGTGGTCCAATAAGTATGTTTATAAGTTACTCCGCTATATTTGTCCTTAGTGACATTTTCGGCAAGGCTTGCTGCACCTGAAGTACTGAAATACAAATCCGGTCTCGGAATCCACAGAAGTCTTCTGGTTGGGGTTGTTACTCCTTCGTTTGTAATATCCTCGTAAATAGAAAATCTTGTAGCCCCAACAATCGCATCTCTTGAAATATCTAAGTCAGTACTCTTATTACCGGCATTCTCGCCCGTAAGTATAGTAGAAAGTGTAGAAAATTTTGAACCTTTGTCAAGATAAACCGTAGGAGTACCTTTTGAACGAATATACAAATCAAAACTAAGATAACGTTCATTTGGAGTAGCAGTTTCCCAATCAACAGATGTATCAGGCTCAGCTACGCCGTCCTTCTGGCTGAGCATCGGCTTAACAAAATCTATACCGTCGCTTGTAATTTCAGTAAGAGAAAGGTCTTTGATAAACTTATAATCATTAGCATTTAATGTTATTGTGCCCTCTTTATAATCTTTGTCTTTGGGAACAATCCGCTCACTTACCTTATCTGAATGAGGCACAATTGCAATTTCAATACCATCGGGAGCGTTACATAATACGCTCAAATCATCGGCAGTAGCAGATGACTTATCGGTAAACCACGCCCACATTGCAAGTACTGCAACGAAAACAAGCACAACAAGAATTATTAAATTTTTAGTAATCATTCTGCCCGTTTTTCTGTTGGACGCAGTAGAATTTTTCATAAGTCTGCCTCTCTGAATAAACTCTGTCAGTTACTGTCGATAATATCGTTCATTTCAATAAGTTCTTCTTTTGTGAACATATTTCTTCTTGCTTTTTGTTTAACAAGTCTAATTTCAGCCTTTGCTTTTTGCTTTGCAAGTCTAATTTCTTCCTTTGCTTTACGTTTAACCTCTGCAAGCTCTCTTGCCTGCTGTGATTTAAGCTCTTTAATCTTTGCATTGTACTGCTTTTCGGCAGCCTTTTGCGCAGCTTCAACACGCTTATCAACAGATTTCTGAACCTTTCTTACTTCCGAAGCGTGCTTTGCTTCAACTGCTGCTGAAGCCTTATCGTTTGAAAGCTTAATCTGTTCAATCTGTTTTTCGTGTTCAGCCTGTTTTTCAGCAAGCTCATTTATACGTTTCTGCTCTGCAAGATTTGCCTTGTCTGCAAATTCGGCATTGAGCTGTGCAACATATTTTGTATGAGCAGCCTCTGAATCATCAATCTGCTTTTGCAGTGACTTTTTCTCGGACTTGAACTGCTCCTCGGCAGCCTTGGTTTTGGCTGCAAAGTCAGCGTTCATCTGCTCAACTTTCTCTTTGTGTGCAGTGCGCTCGTTTTGGAGAGTAGTATTGAGCTTTTCATTTCTCTCGGTAAGAGAAGTAATCTCCTTTTTGTTACTCTCTATCTCTGCTTCGCATTTAGCAAGATTATCGGTAAGAGCTGCAATCTTTGCAAGCTGTTCAGCTGTCTGCTTTTCAAGCTCTTCAATCCTTGCTGTCTGCTCCTCAATAATCTTTTCCTGCTCTTCAATCTTGGACTGCATACGAGCATTTTCCTGCATAAGAATCTGAATACGATCATTAAGCACTCTAATCTGCTCGTTGAGCTCTGCAATCTTATTATTAAGCTCATCAATTGTATTGTTCAGTTCCTCAATCTTTTCTTTGAGAGCCTGATTTTCAGCTTTGAGAGCCTTGATTTCATTTTCAGCTTCAAGAAGCTTGAGCTTTGTCTGCTTAAGCTCTTCTTTCAGCTCGTTAATCTGATCCTGAAGTGCAGAAACCTGACCTTTCAAGGTCAATATCTGCTGTTCTTTCTGCTCAAGAGTTACCTTAAGGTTTTTAACTTCATTTGTAAGGTCGAGGATTTTCTTTTCACGCTCACGGATTTCACGCAGGCGGATTTCCATTTCCTCTTTACGTACTGCGTCAAGCTGTGCCTTCATTACAGCTTCACGTGTTTTTTCAGGCCTTGCCTCCTCTTCGGCAATTCTTGCGTTCTCCTCCTCATACTTCTGCTGGAGGATGTTACGCAAACCGGGGTTGGTGGCAATTGACATCATAAAGTGCTCAAAGCCCATTGCAAAATAAACGTCCTGCTGAATCTGTTCGTCCATTTTGCCATGATAATCTTCACTTACTATCTCAAAGCCCGTACGCTTGTAGCTGTCGAGGAATGTCCAAAGTTCCATAGCCTTTTTGAAGTTTGGATTCTTCTTCAAAAGGTTGGTCTGTGTAATTGGCGGACGAACCTCGGGCTCTTTTGCGATTTCACGCATAAGCTGGGTATTTAAGAACTCGTTAAGAGTTGAGCGTATACGTCTGATACGGTCGAAGTCGGAAAGCTCGGAAACGTCGAGAACATCGAGGTCATCGGCGAGCTTGTCGTGCGACTCATTAGTATAATTAATTGAAAAATCAATTTTCTTATCGTTAAAATCTACGTGACGTTCCATATGAATCTTGTTAAAGCTGTCATTTGGCACGTCTTTCATCTTTGAATATTTATCATCAACAAAGAGCAGAGCCTTGCGGATAAGGGTCATAAGAACACGGTTTTCATAGATCGCAAAGCTTTCTTCACGCTCGGTTGTCAGAAGCTTATTTGGAGTTACCATACCGTCATCGTCAACCTTGGCAATGAAGTTAGTGTGCTGCGAGAGGTGCTTTACTGATTCAGGACCAACCTTGCGGGCAAGCTCAATGCGGACAACATTTTCAACCTGCTTGATAAAACGTCTTTGCTCGTCAATAGCTTTCTGAATATAGGGCAGGGTTTCTTCGATTGCTACAACCCAGTCCATATCGATTACTTTTTCGTTAGTTTTACCGTCGAGAGAATCGTTGCCCTTGTCGCCGTCCTTGAAGCCTTCATTTATGTAATTGTAAGTAAAATCATTTTTCAGAAGCTCCTGCATATACATGTAGGCTCTGTAATATTTACTGAAATCAGCCATAGGGTGATACTCCTCATCTAATTAAAGCACAACATTTATTCCTTAAAAACAATATGATCTATTACCTGCAATCAAAATACTAACTAAAGGGCGAACAGAGTTCGCCCTTATATAGCCGGATTATACAAGCTTTTTGAGCATACGCAGATAATCTTTACATTCATTCATATTTTCTTCGCCGAACAGCTCGTCAATATAAGCGCATAGTCCGTCGATTTCATCTCTGATATACGAAAGGTTGAGTGACTCAAACTTTCTGAATACCTTTCTTGCGAGAACATAGTCAAGACCGTCAATTTCGGTTCCGCCTGTACCAACGTAAGCAGGAACAAAGTCACGGAGCTGCTTTACAATACGGTTACCGAAAGCTATACGGAAATGCTCAATAACATAGTCATCAAGAAGTCCGATCTTTTTGATATTTTCTTCTGAAACAACATATTTAGCTTTTGCTTCGTTGAGTATATCTTCAAAGTGTTTGTAGCTGATATTAATCGGCGGTGTGTCTTCTGCATCAAAGGCAACACCCTTAGTATCAATGTTAATCGGCATAGCACGGTCATAAACCTTATCTGTAATTGCAAAGGTAGAGTCATCGTTGTTAGCTGTACCAATGTACCACATATTCGGCGGAATCTGTAATTGACCGTTTTTGATGTGCTTCGGGTCGGTAGGCCATGCGTTTGGAATGATGTCGACAACCCACTCGTCACGTGACGGCATTTCAAGAATTGAAAGCATTTCTGCAAAGTAATACTCAACACGTGCGATGTTCATTTCGTCGAGGATTACTGCGTAAATATTTTCGTTGTAAGAAGCCTCGTACATAGCACGGAGAAGTTCAGTTTCATTAAATTTCTTTGTAAATTCGTTGAAATAACCGAAAAGCTCTGTTCTGTCACGCCATGAAGGCTGAACAGAAGCGATGATTGAAGGATTGTTGACAAACTTACCAAAGGCATAAGCAAGTGAAGTTTTACCTGTACCTGAAATACCCTGTAGGATAATAAGTCTTGTTGAAGCGAAAGAAGCAACAAAAAGTCTGATAAGTTTAATGTCATAGTAAAGACCAAGCCGTGAGCAAGCGAACATACGGAACCGGTCGCAGAACTCCGGAAGTGTAATATCGTTGTTATATACAGGAGGTACATAATCTGCCCAGAGTTCATCAATTTCAGCAAGCTTGTAGAAACGTGTTTCGTTTGTATTTTCTTCTTCCTCACCGTTATTGAGAGATTCAATCTCCTCGCCTGTGAGCTCTGCAATTTCGTTGGGGTTAAGACCAATTTGTGAAACCTTCATAGAAAGGATTTTGTCCTTTTCAAGGTTTAATCTCATTACCTCTTTATTAAGTGCCTGAACTTCCTTCACAAGGGAGTCGGTATCTTTTCTTCTGCGGTGTGAACGGATAAACTTTTTTACGGCGACGATAATGAGCCATACAATAAGTCCAAGCACAGCAACAAGAAGCACTATGGCGAGAATTGCAATACCCCAGGCAAGTCCTCCAAGCTCAGTGGTATAGCCGTTTATGATATTGATATAGGCAGGAAAGTTAAATGCCTCTCCTATTCCTGTAAACAAGCCTGTTATGATTGACCACAGCGAGCCAAAAAACTGACCGAGAAATTCAAACAGAAATTTAAATACTGTGTCCACGGTACTTCGTCTCCTTAAAAAAATCTACCTCATTTTTTATGAGCGACGAGGGCGTCGCTCGTTACAATAAATACTGCAACGTGTGAATGTAACTTCATATTTCTTTTCCGCACCTTGGCGGAAAAGAAATACTTTCGTTACTA
>CAZNUF010000008.1:0-12536 GCA_964576125.1 uncultured Ruminococcus sp.
CGTTCTGTATCGGTTATTCTTCGGGTGGTGTTATGCAGGCTGAGTGCCTGTGAAACGGTTACGGCATCATCGCCCATAGCTTCGTAAAAATCACCGATTTGGAACAGAATAATCGTATCGGGATGTTCGTCCTTAATCTTGAAGTATTCCTGCATAACAGGACTGTATCTGCTGTAATCACGCTGTGTAATCTGTTTTTCTTTTTCGGGTTGTACGGCAACTTTTAAATGGTCGTTCATCGGGTTTTCTTTGACTTTGCTGTCAAATTCCGCCCTTGCCATTTCCTTGTTGAAAATAGGAAACTGTTTGTCAAAGAGCATTACACGGTTTTCGTCAAAGGACAGAATTTCATACTCATCCGCTCCGATATATACCGATGCCCCGAGCGAATATTTGTATTCATATTCAACAGGGAAAGCTTCCTTTTCGGCAGGCGGAGTATATATTGCGTCACGGATTTCTTTCTCCGCCGCTCGTTCTGCTCTTATCTGCTCCTGTTTTTCAAGCCAAGTCGGATAATATTCCTTTTCCTTTGGATTGAGGTATCGGTCAAGTTTTATAAGTTCGCCGATGCGCTTTTCAACCTTACTCCAATTTAACAGCAGTCGTGGTGCGTTATCTTCAAAGCCACGTCTGAGCATAATACCTTTGCCGTCGTGACTTTCGTCAATTCCTGTTCCGATAATAATCGGATATGAGCCGCCCCAGCCATACTCGTTTTTCAGAAAATCAATGTTTTCTTTTGCAGATAAGGACTTTTGAAACTGCTCGTAAATCCTCATTTTACCCTCGCTTACACCGCTTCCGTGGGTAAGTACAGCGTCAATAATCTCCTGAGAAAAGGCAAAGGCAGGAGTTTTTTCTCCTGCCTTTGCTGTTATTATTTCCAACTGTCCTTGAAGAGAGGGCAGAGGTTTTGTTGTGTTCCTGAGTTCCCCGAGCAACCGCATACCCTCAAAATATCCTGCAATAACACCCCAATCATAGTAGGCTTGCGATATTTTATTATCCTGCTCGCCTTCCCACAAAAGAAGTACATTCTGATAGGTTTTATATCCCATCCGCTTTCCGTCGGGAGTAGTAATATCGGTAGCATCATTATTGAATATGCTTTTGATAAATTTAACTCGTTTTTCACTGTCAGATTCGTTTTCAAAGTATCTTGCTATTTCCGTTTTGGTCGCTTTTAGATACGGAGTAGATAACAGGACAGCCTTGATTTTATCATCACCGCCAAAGAACGGAATACTTTTATCCTCGTTGCTGCGGTCGTAATATTCTAAGCGTAAATCACTTCCGCTTTGACTATCTCCTGCGTCGAGTGTCTGAGGTTGTTCATCAGGCGTGTCCACTTCATCGGGTCGTCCGCTTTCAGCTTGTCTGTCACGCCCTCCTGCACCGACATCTGTCTGAGAATTCTGTCCTCCATCTCTGTCGCCGTCTGTTCGATTTCTGACAGGTGTTCGGTCAGCGTTCCCTTTGTCAGCAGATTGTAATAGAGAATTTTGTGCTTCTGCAACAGGTAATTCTTCCTCATCTGAGCGTAATGTCCGAGCTGTACTCTCGGCTGTTCGGGAAGCATCAGGTCGGGAAGCAGGTAATCGCCCTGCATTGTGTATGTCAGTTCTGTCATTGTCAAAACTCCTTTCGGTATTTATTGTGCTATTAGTATATTCACTTTGTCTGTTTTCCGCAATTATGCGATTCTGACGGTTGAGTGCCAGCACGGTTTTGGAAATCTCCGACAGTCCCATTTCGGCAATATCGCTCGTTGCAAAGCCGAGAGCATTCAAGGCTTCCTGCGTATTGAAATTGACAATATCACGAAAGTCGTCATCGTTAAAATACGGTTCAGTGTCAATACCGAGTCTTGTCATAATCATAAAAGCAACGCTGTTACTAACAAGCTGTCTGTACATTGTCTTAACGATGTCCTCGTCCAATTCTTCAAGAAAGGTATCATTAACCGTTACAAGTAAATCGCCCACATAGTCGGTAATGTTGTCCTCGACAGCATTACCTGATGCGGATATAATCGCATCCGCAAGGCTGTTCTTTTCATCAAGATATCCGAAGCTGCTTTCAAGCGTGTCAATTACTTCATCTGTGTATTCGGGTTTCATATTCCAAATAGGGACAGCCCTTGAAATTTCGCTTGCGTGTGTATCGGAAATATCAAAATAATGGACTAACCTCTGTGAATTGCCATTCAGACTTTCAAACACGGCAATACCCTTTGCTCCTCTGTTTACCCAGCGACCAAAAGTCCTGTTCCACTGTTCAATAGGCAGGACGGCGGTTGCTTCGGGTTTCTGAGCGTATAAAAGGAGCTGTTCGTCAAATCGCAGTCGGTAGTTATAACAGGCTGTTTTCAGAAATGCCGTCCATTTATCGGGTGACATAACCTCTTTCGAGGTATCTTCATACAGCTGTGAGATAAGGTCAAACTTTCTTGCCATTGTTCAGCACCTCCTTATCTTTCGTGGTTTCTGTTTTTAGGCTTGATAGGTATTCCTTTCTCGTTATAGTTTTGCGGATCAGCCGCCAGACAAGCCCAGCCGAGCAAAGAGCCTGCCTTCATTGCTTCTGCCTGAGCTTTTGTAATACCGATCTTTCTGTTCAAATCATCAACAAGCTCACGGTTTTCACTCGGTTTACCGTTAGCTGACTTTGAATCGATATATCCTTTTTCGCCTTTATTTACAATACCGATTTTATTTTCGGACTGTACGAAAACATAGCATTGGTCAGGCAAAGAGGAACGGAGAGGGATAACATCGGCTCCCGCTTTTTCAAGCCTTTCTGCAAATTCACATATGTGAAAAATGTCGCTGTTTGCTTCAAAGTGATAGTCGTCAACATATCTGCATATCTTGTCAGCCTTTTCACCGTCAGAATAAGTTATTCTGATTTTATCGCCGTCATCAATTCGGAATATCTCCTTGTAATCAGGATTGATAAAACGAATACCTCGTTCAGCTTTTTCAAGATGACTGTCTAGCCAATCCTTTTTGTAGCAATAGCAGTAAAGGTTATATTCGCCCTTGTAAGGGTTAAGGCGCATAAGATATGCGTAATCCTGCGTGTTCACTCTCACTCCGTAATCTCTGCCTGTTTCATAAGCAAATACCCTATCACTACGGCAGAACTTAGCAAGCTCGTTCCTGTTTGAAAGAAATCCGCCGTCGCCTAAAAAAGAATTTATAATATCAACCTTTTCCGAGTTAAATTCGGGTGTATTCAAATCATCACGAAAACTGTTCCAACTTGACCAGAACTCATTTCCGTTTGTTCCCATATCCGCACGGATATAGCCGATTAAGCCTATCTGCATTGAAATCTGCTGACTGTTACGGTAGGTGTAAAGCCATTCCTTACCCTTTAGCGGAGAAAGACTACTTTCCATTACACTCACCGTCCGAACAGCAGAATTTCATACCAAGAGCGTCAAGCACCTTGTCACCGATACTCTCGGCAATTTCATTGATATAGTCAAGCTCGCAGTCGCCGCTTTCGGCTTCCTTGAGAAATCTCTGCACCAGACTTAGAGGAGCATCTTTTTTGAGTGTAAAGAAGATATAAAAGCCTGCGCCCTCACGGTCAATATTGTATGAGCAAAGGTCGCCGTTCTCGTCGATATACCACTCCGCAAGGTCAAAATCCATATCAAAGCATTCTCCGAGATTGCCCGAGTCAATAATCTTTACAGCGTTTGAGTTGTTTTCTTCGTTAAAAGTGTCGGTAAACGAAGCAACCGCAATAATCGGCTGTCCGACAGATACCTTGCTGAGCTTATATGTTATTTCTTCAAAATGCTTGAAGTTAGCTGCGTACATAAGTGCAGTCACTTTATTTTCCGTAAATGACGAAAGCTCACTCCTGATTTTTGCCTTAATGCACGGAAGCATAAGGTCAATACTCGTCCATAGAGTGATTCGGTTAGCATTCGTTGTTTTGTTCATCATTGTTACCTCCAAGATAAGAATAGAGCTTGTTGCCCTTTGTGTTAGTCTGTAATTCGGAAATTATACTCATTTCCTGAACTGTCAGATTGGGTATGCTGAAAACATTTTGAAAGTTTATGCTTTGCAAATCCTTTTCGGTTTTGAAGCCTGCTTCAAAAAGCTTATTCAGCACCTTGAATTTCTGTTGTGTTGTAATTACAGTTTTATCTGCCATTTCATATAATCCCTTCAAAATCTGACGGGCGGTCTAATAAAACCGCCCGTCGTATAGTATCTCACTTCTTTTTGTTGTGGTTTTTAATCTGTAAAAAGATAAAGCCGCCGATGATAAACACAAGAAGTGCTACGGCAATTATCACTTTCATTCTTCTGCCTCCTTGCAGTTTTTCTTTCTCTTTTTTACAAGAGCTGTCGCACAAGCCGCAATACCAACTGCCGATGTGCCTCCGAGAATAAGCCAGAGGTTTGGATTGCTCTCGTCACCTGTTTTTGGAGTGCGGATTTTCTCGTTATGCATTTCAATATTTGCGGTCTTGCCGTATTCAATCTCCACAACCTTATCATCAGGAAGCATATATCCGGCTGATGCATCGTTGTTTACTTCGGAAATTATATATTTGCCGATTCGTAATCCTTCAATAAGAATTTCTCCGTTTTTATCGGTCATAAAGATTTCATCATATCCGTTCTCACCTGTTACACGGAAAGAAAAGCCTTCAACCTTTTTGTCTGATGAGGTCTTTACGATTCTGAGTGAGCCTTTCATTGCTTTATTCAAAAATCCCTTACCTGCTTCATTTTCCACCTCGTAGGTTTTGCCGTCCGTTTCAACAAAAACAGGATAGATGTTTTTATCAAGAACAAATCCGTCAGGGGCGGTCTTTTCTCTTACAAGATAGTGTCCGTAAACAAGGTCGTCCATTTCGTAAACACCTACGTCGGTTTCCTTTATTTCACCGATAAGCTCATCATTATTATCAAGCTTTTCGTCAGCATTAATGTCGGAATAAAGCTCAAATACTGCGCCTGTCAGCTTATTGTCGGGATAGTCAGCGTCAACCTTGGTGGTTTTGATTTTGCCACGGATAAATGCATTGACAATCTCAATTTCCACAACATCGCCGTCGGCATTAACGGTAACCGGATATACCGTGTCATTGAGGACGAAGCCTGTCGGCTGTTCGATTTCACGGATATACCAGGTACCGTAAGGAATATCGTTAAAGCTAAAGCTTCCATCCTCTGCCGAAACAGTTGTCAAGGTTGCGTTTTCCTCTGTAAATTCAATATCTGATGACTTGAACAGTCCGATAACAGCTCCGCTGAGAGGTTCTTCGTTTTCATCAACCTTCCTGCCCGATACCGAGCCGTAGATAAGTTCATTTGTGATAGGCTCACCGTTATTTACAGTCAGCTCAACCGTACTCGTCTTTTCACCCTCGTATTCAAATACAACCGGATATTTTTTATCGCTGAGAATATAATGCTCATCCGTTGAAAGTTCTTTAACATAGTAACTGCCAAACGGAAGGTCTGTATTCACATAACCGTTGCCCTTTTCATCAAGAGTGATAATTTCTATAAGTCCGTCAGCAGGAATAGAAGTTCCGCTTGCAGAAACAATTTCTTTTTCTGCAAACAAGCCAAAGGATATGTTCTTTATTTCCTCGTTTGTGCCAATATCAAACTCTTCATTGGTTTCCAGCCACTTTTCAAGATTCACCTTAATTTTCTGTCTGTCATTGAAAAATGAAGTTGCTGTTTCCGTAAGCTTTACGGTCTGATCGGCATAGGTAAGTTCTACAATATGCACTTCGTCATTGAGTGCCATTCCATATGGAGCGTGAGTTTCCTTAATGCTGTACTTACCGAGATAAAGAGTTTTACTTATAGCAATTCCGTCCTTGCCTGTGGTAACTGTATCAACGAGGTCGCCCTTTTTATTGTGTATTGTGCCGTCAGGAGTAATAATATCCTCTGCCGCACGGATTTCGTATGTTGCACCCTCAAGTCCTGCCGTTTCATAAACAGGCTGATAGATGGTCGAGATTTCGTTACCGTTCTCATCAATGCCACCGCTGACATTTACACCGTAGAAAAGCTCGCCTTCCTTTGAAATTGAGATTTTGCCTTTCTGTGCGACATTAGCTTTGTTCACCTTAATCAAAGTAACACCGCCTTCGTTTGTAGAATTTTCCTTTGTTACATCAAAATAAACAGGTGTTTTATCAAGCACATAACCGTAGGGAGCCTGAACCTCAACAAGCTTGTATCCCTTGCCGTAAACAAGGGTTTCAGGAGTGATAAGACTTCCGTTGCTGTCAGTATAGAAAGTATCAATCGTTATATTCGAAGGATATTTTACCGACATTGTAATTAAAGTATTATCGGAGTCATAAATCTGAAATCCTGCCCCTGCGTAGGGAATTGTTTTTCCTGATTCTGCATCCACCTTAACCACCTTAATATAGGATTCAAAAATCTTATCATTGATGATATAGCTGTACGGCTTTGAGTTGTCGCAGATAAATACATCAAAGTCGGCAATTTTATCTCTGCCCTCCCAGCCTTTGGTCTGATGAACTGTGTATGTGCCGTAGGGGAGTTTTTTAGACTTTGCGTATCCCTTTTCATCACACACAAGGGTATCACGCTCATCCGGGTTGGCATTTTCATAGCTTCCTGCACTTTTGAGAAAGAGCTGAAATTCGGCTCCTTTTTCCGGAGTTTCGATTTTGGTCTGTCCGTTATCGCAATGCTTTACAATTTCTACATCACCCTTGATTACCTGCTCTGTAACACCGACCGAAACAGCGTTATGTTCAACCGTGTAATTCTTCGCTTCTGCACCAACCGTATAGACAGTTTCATCAAGCAGATAGCCCTCGCTCGGTTCAATTTCTCTGATTGTCCAGTTATCACCGCAAACATATTCCTTTGTCGTGAATTTGCCGTTCTCATCGGTTGTGTAGGTATCAATTAACTTTTCGCCGTCATAGATACCGTACTTTGCTCCAGCAAGTGTAGCGTCGCCCTGCGCTTTCTTCTTTTCAGCATCGGTCTTTTCAACTGTAACGGTAAATTTTTTGAGTGTATTAGTAAATTCTCTCTTTGCCACCTTATCCCAGGTTACGGAAACGGTCTGTGATTTCGGTACAACATAGCGAATAGCTGTATCCACTTCTTCAAGGGTATATGGTTTGTTACCGCTTACCAGGATATTTTTGAAAACAGCAACACCGGAATTATCGGTAACAGCATATTTATCTACCTTTGCCCCGGATAAAGATGTTCCGTAAAGGTGGAATTTCACGCCTGCATTGAAATTGTCCTCTGAGGACTTTACAACCTGAAGCTCACCACGCTTTAGAACATTGCTGAATTTTACGGTTGCAGTTTTTCCGCTTTCAACCTTAACCTGCTGTGCCTTTTGTGTTTCGTACTTATCCTCAGTTACCTCGGTTACGGTATATGTGCCGACCTTGAGGTCATCAAGCTGAAATTCACCCTTTGAGTTCGTAGTGACCGTCTTACTGTAATTATCAGCACCTGTAATCTTGAATTTCACTCCTTCGACCTTTCCGTCGTCCGAGGTCTTAACGATTTTCAGGCTTCCGGCTGAGGTTTTTACGGCAAAATATGCCGTCTTGGTTTCAGTATCAGACTGAACACCTGTTACAACATCCTGCTTTGATGAGCTGCCGCAGGCAATTAGCGTTGTCGTAACCTTCGGCATTTTCTTCGTTGCGCTGAACACAACAGCGTCAGGAATAGCCTTTGTGGAAGTCAGCGTAATCTTCTTCCCCGAAACAGAAACGGAAACGCCGTCAGTCGTTTTGAAAACATAGTCTGACAAAATATTGTTGCTGTCCGTAAGTGTAAGTGAATACTTACCGTCACTGTACTTTAACTCATTAACATTGCTCTTTGCCTTTGCAGAAGTTTCATAAGCAAAGCTGGGAATAGTGTTGTAATCTTCGAGTTTTGCGATGATTTTATTGTAGTTGGTTTTTACATTCGGGTTTGCACCGCCCGATGTGATGCCGTCAATAAACTTTGAATTTTTCAGTTTAAATGTTGATGCGTCACGACAACCTGTGCAGAACTCCCACACAACAAGCTGTGTGGCAATCCACTTCTGACCGTCTGTACCGACAAGGCTTGATGCACTTCCTGACTTTCCGAAAAGAAGTGAAAGATTTACCGCCTTTTTCTGTGCCTTTGAAAGAGCGTTCCAAGCCGCCGATGCATCGGTTGTCAGCGTATTGCCTGAAAAGAGAGAATGACCGGGTTCAATGCAGTATGCGTCTTTTCCGTCTGCATAAATCCTGCACAATTCTTCTCCGACTGTTCCGACTACATATCCGTCGTGCTCTGTGTGTTTTACGAATTTTATGATATTTCCGCCTGTGTCGTAAGCATAGTCAAATGTGACCGTTACTTCTTTTGCGGCTGCATTTGCAGGAAGAATAAAAATTGTTGAAACGATAGAGATAAGTGCGAGCACAACCGCAGTAATTCTCTTTGCGTTTCTCTTGTTAAAAACTTTTGTCATTGGTTTACCTCCATAATAAAAATCGGACAGCTAAATTCTGTCCGTTGAAATAAAATATGCGTTTGTTTGCCTTTAGAGAAAGATATATTTATAAGATAAAGTTAATTTATGAGATAGTATATATCTTTCTTTTCGGGTAGTTCTGGTAGTATAAGGGGATAGAGTGTGAGAAAGGGGGAAAGTAAAAAAACTTGTCCTACCTACCGTCACGCTCTGCTCGGCTTCGCAGGTATCTGCGGTAGTGTTCCAAAGCCTTGCAAACATAATCCTCCGTGTCCTTTAGTTTTACGCTTTTGGGAATAAGGCTTCTCACTCTGTCACCATGCAGTACAATACGCTCCCGCTGATTAGGTTTTTCTTCCGACATAATCGCTTCAACGGCTTCCGTCGTCAGCTTACCGCTTTCATACATTTTCCTCATTCGGATTGTCTGGTCGTGCGACGGTGTACAGTCGTTAATATCAATCTGTAGGGCGACATCACGCTGACTATCTTCGTCAAGGTACGAAAGCTCAACAGCAGGTCGCATTTTGATTCTGCCCTCATCGACAAGCTGCAAGAGTTCGGGAACAAGATTAGTCAATCGGATATATCGCCTGATTTGGTCTTTACTTTCTCCAACCTGTTCGCTGAGTTCTACATCGGATCGACCTTTTGAATAATTAGTCGCCACTGGCGACGCATTTTCTTTACTGGGTCTGCCTGCTTGCCTTTTCATAGCCTCCAACCTCATTTTATAAGCAAAGGCTTTCTCGCTTGGAAGTATTGTTGTACGCTGAAAATTACTCTCAACCATATACACAATAGCTTCGTCACGGGTTAAGTCTTTTATCTCACTTCTTAGTGTAGTCAGCCCTGCAAGCTCACAAGCTCTCTTTCGCCTGTGCCCGCTGACAAGCTCATATCTTCCGTCCTCTTTTTGACGTAGAACAGCAGGCGTTAATACTCCGTTTGACTTAATGCTCTCCACAAGTTGTACCATATCCTCGTCATCTCTGACGTGGAACGGGTGGTCGGGAAAATCGTCTATCATGTCAAGCGGAATATTCCTTATCTTTTCAAGCTTTGCATCCTCTCGCTCCTGCTGTGTAGAGAAAAGGTCATCGAGTGTCGGCAGTGCGAAGTCGCTCTTTCTTTCTGCCATCCGAAAGCACCTCCTTTGCAAATTCAGCGTATGCCAAAGCCACCTTGCTGTTCGGCTCATAAGCATAAATGCTTTTGCCCTTGGAAGTTACCTCTGCGGCTTTTACTGCAATCGGAATTTTTGTTTTATATATCCTGATTACACTTCCAAAATTATCACGAATTGCATCCACCGTGCTTTTGGCAAGGTTCGTCCTGCTATCTACAAGCGTCAGCAAAATACCGTCAACAGCCAAGTTGGGGTTGGTATGTGACTTTACTTTTGTAACGGTCTGTAAAAGCTGTGTCATTGCTCTTGCCGGCAAATACTGCGCCTGAACAGGAATAACAACACTGTCAGCCGCCGTTAAGGCATTTAGCGTCAGCATACCAAGTGAAGGTCTGCAATCAATCAGAATATAATCGTAGTTAGACTTCACCTTGCTCAGATAGCTTTTCAGAATATTCTCACGGCTCATTGCCGTAACGAGGTACATTTCCAACGCTTCCAAGTCTGTATTGGAAGGTATCAGGTCAACACCTTCGTTATGGTGGAGTATTCCGCTTGTAGCACCCGTGCTGTCGTCACGGATTACATCGTGCATTTTCGTGGCAAGTGTAACAGGTATCTCGTCAACTCTCTGCCATCCTAAACAGGTTGTCAAATCTCCCTGCGGATCGCAGTCAACAAGTAGTACCTTTTTGCCCTGCATAGCCAATCCAATGCCCAAGTTCATTGTGGTTGTCGTCTTTCCCACACCGCCTTTCTGATTGCAGATAGCAATAGTTTTGCAGTTTGGCATTCGTTTTCCTCCTTTCAAATGTTTTAATAGCTGTCCTGCAAAAACAGCTATGTAACTTTTCCGCTGTACTTGTCCTCAACACCCCCAGCGGACAGATAAATCTATCTGGGACTTCATTAAGTAACGGTCTGCTTTACCGTTGCACGGGAATCTCACCCCTCGAAGGAACTCTCCGAGCTGCATACAGGAGTATCATTATCATTCTGACTGTCATCGCCATATCAGGGGCAACCCGATACTTGCAGGCGGAGTTAGCGCTCACTTTCAAACCGGAAAGGTCGTGGCGTACCGCTGCTGTGGCTCATGCTTTTGCACATCATCAGAATTAAAGTCTTAATGAAGTGATATTCAGTTTTCAAGGTTCAGTGAAAAGGTCCTTTTGTTTGCTTGAAAAATAACCTCTTCACCTATTTGGACAAAGGGTACCCATTTGTCAGGGTATTTTTAAAAATTTTTTCAAAAAAATACCTACTCCAATAACCGAGTAGGTAGATACTATAATATATTCATTTTTTGATGCGAATCTTTATATTCTTTTTCTTGGCTGAAATTAATCGAACAAGCAAGTCATCAACAACATCTGTATATTTACCTGCTTGTATTAGGTTGTTTTTAAGTCCAATTAAACTATGAATAACCTGGCTGTATTCATCGTCGGTAAGGTATAAATGATAATTTAAAATTTTCATATTCATTTCACCTCACAAAATAAACATCGAATAAATCTGATATTTATTGCTATTTTCACTTTTTTGTAATATAATGTAAAAGTAGAGAGAAATCAAATCTATGGTAATTTTTTATAATGTTTTTTCATTTAATCGTCGACAAAAGAATGACCTATTTGGTTCTCATTTATCGGACGGGATGCAGTGTTAATATTATAACAAGATTTAAGCTCAATAACTATTTTGCGCTTGACACTATTTAGATGTTTTAAACACTGCGTTTGTATATAGATTATTTGGCACAGAATCCACACTCAACAGATAAAGAACGAAGATTTAGTTGAACAAAGCGTTCTTGATTTGTGGTATTTTTATTGAATTATAACGAAAGGAGTTTATATGCTACTTAAGAAAGTAACCATTCACAAGTATAAGAGCTTTCTGACAGAACAAACTTACGAAGTCGAAAGCCAAATTACACGAATTGTCGGCAAAAATGAATCTGGAAAAACTGCGTTGCTTGAAGCTTTGGCAAAGTCAAACTACTTTGAGGATAACGCAGAATTCAAATTCAGTAAAGATTTAGATTATCCCCGTGGAGAATTAACCAAAGTACGTAATGAAAATCCAGAGGCAATCACTTGTGAATATGAATTGTCTGATGAGGATATTCAAAAAATCGAGGATGATTTTGAATCAGGAATAATTCAAAAACAGATTTTTTCCGTAACATCATACTATGACAATACCCGAACAACAACAGGAGTTTCAGTTGATTTTAGTGTTTTCAAAGACTGGTTAATTAAAACTTTTGGTGTTGGCGATCAAGGCAAAGAATTTATCAATGAAGCAGATTCTTTTTCAAACTTAGAGGATACAGTTACAGAGAACAGCACGCTCCCTGGAATGAAAGAGATCAAGACTGAGTTAGAAAAGATAAAAGATGCATCGGGAGGATGGAAAAATTCGCTCGAAGGCTATATTTATAGAACTTTCATTTCTCCAGCAATCCCTAAACTCTGGTATTTCAGCGATTATTTTAGCTTGCCATGCAGAATTAATTTGAATGATTTCGCTACCGGAAAACCTACAGGGAGTTTGTCTTCTGAAGAATACAAAATTGCCAAAGCTCTGTTCGAATTGAGTGGCTTGCAGATTGACGATATTCAGTCAGAAAGTAATTTTGAAACATTTAAAGCTCAGTTGGAGGCAACATCCAATTCTATCACTGACGATATGTTTGAGTATTGGACAACAAACCAGAATCTTGAGATCCGTTTTGATATTGAGCATGCTGCAAATAATGTTCGCTATCTTAATATCAGAATTTATAATTCTAAGCATAGAGTGACATTGCCACTGAAAAACCGAGACCGCCGAAAAGTTTGTGTAAAAGTGAATAATAGACTTCCTTTCAAGCAAT
>CAZNUF010000009.1:0-12251 GCA_964576125.1 uncultured Ruminococcus sp.
GAAATTGCAATCAGCTCAAAGCGTGCGTTGTTTACGTTTTTGAGCAAAATGCAGGACGAGGTTCACCGCTTTGCAATCGGTTATCACCACGCCCGAAGGAGTAAAAACACCTTTAAAAGCTCGCTTACGAATATTGACGGCGTGGGAGAGGTCAGGGCAAAGTCGCTGTTAAAATATTTCAGAACGATTGACAATATTTCAAAGGCGGATTTAGAAGAGCTTGAAAACGCTCCGAAAATGACGAAGGACAGCGCACTTGCGGTTTACAGATATTTTCACGCCGAGGACGAACAGACGGGAGTGTAATGTTAAACGATAATTTAATGCGTAATTCGGAATGCGGAATTAATGGTCGCTACGCTCCGAATTTTCCACTCGATTTGCGTGTCGAGGCACTCGACTAAAATATTGTTGTAAAATCTGCTGTAATGTGTTATACTTACAACAGATAAAATACATTTAAAAGGATTAATGCTATGCGTGTAATTACAGGTTGTGCAAGGGGCAGACGTCTTGAAACCCTTGAGGGCGAGGACGTAAGACCTACTACCGACAGAATTAAAGAAGCTATTTTTTCAATTATCCAGTTTGAAACCGAGGGCAGAGCGTTTCTTGACCTCTTTGCAGGCTCGGGACAAATGGGTATTGAAGCGTTGAGCAGAGGTGCAAAAACAGCTTATTTTGTTGACAATTCAAAAAAATCTCTTGATACTGTCAAACGAAATCTTAAAACAACCAAGCTTGAGCAGAACGCAAAAACCTTTGCAATGGATTATCAGAGCTTTCTTGCAATGTGCTCTGAACGTTTTGACATTGCGTTTCTTGACCCTCCGTACAAAACGGGAATACTGCAAAAATCGCTCGAGCTTGTGCCCGAAATTATGAACGAAACAGGCGTGATTATTGCGGAAAATCCGCTTGACGAAGAAATTTTGTCGAATTACGGCAATTTTGTACTTGACAGACAGTATCGCTATGGTAAAATAAAAATAAGTACATTCAGACATAAGGATTTTGTGCAATGAAAAAAACGGTAATTTGTCCGGGCAGCTTTGACCCGGTCACTCTGGGTCATCTTGACATAATAAAGCGTTCGGCTAATATGTTTGACCACGTCATTGTCGGCGTGCTTGTAAATTCCTCAAAAACTCCGTGCTTTTCAATTGACGAGCGAATCGGTTTTTTAAAAGAGGTTACTAAGGATATTCCCAACGTTGAGGTAGTCAGCTTTGACGGATTGCTTGCCCAGTATTGCAAGGAAAGAAACGTTGACGCTATTGTAAAGGGGCTGCGTGCGGTTTCTGACTTTGAATACGAGTTCCAGATGGCTATTACCAACAAAAAGCTCAATCCCCAGCTTGAAACAATCTTCCTTATGGCAAATTCGGAGTCTATGTATTTAAGCTCGAGTATGGTGCGTGAGGTTGCCTCAATGGGCGGAGATATAAGCAACTTCGTACCGAAATGTATTCACGACAGAATAGTAAACAGGATTTCAAATCTCAAAAAATAAATTTAATTCAGATTGGATTATATAAGGAGTGGAAAAAATGAAAGTTGATGATTTAATTCTACAGCTTCAGGACGTTATTAACGACGCAAAGTCAATGCCTTTTTCAGGCGGAAAGGTTATGGTAAGCAGCGACGAAATCTACGATATTATCGACCAGATTCAGGACGCTATGCCTGCCGAGGTAAGACAGGCAAAGAATATCGTTGCCGACAGAAAGCAGATTCTTGCCGAGGCTAACCGTGAGTCTGAAAACATCATCAGAGCCGCCGAGGAACGCAAAAAGGCAATGCTTAACCAGAACGAAATTGTCAGAGAAGCTCAGGCAAAGGCAAAGGAAATTGTCGATGACGCAAAGCAGAAGTCAGCCGAAATCAGAAAGGCTGCAAATGTTTATGTTGACAGCATCATCAGACGTACAGAGGAAGGCATTTCTGCACAGCTTGACGAAATCAAGAAAACAAGAGCAAACATCTTGAATTCGCAGAAATCAAAGCAGAGCTGATTATTATTTAAAAAACAAAAGTAAAAAAACGCTGAATTGCAGTAAAATGCAGTTCAGCGTTTTTCTTATGCCTGTTCTAAATAAGGAAGAAAAATATAAATCCAACCGTTACGCTCAAAAGCATTGCGGCAAGAACGTCACGGATATAGTGAGCGCCTGCAAGAACTCTTGAAAGCGTAATCAGGAACGAAACCGACAATGCGGCAATGCCAAGCTCGAAGTTTACATGCAGAATTGCAAGTGAGATTATAAATGCGCTTGCTGTGTGTCGGCTGGGCATACTCTGACCCTTTGTCGTCTTGCCGAAAAGGGAAGGGGTGTTGTATTTTTCATACGGTCTTTGCTCGTTAATCACCTTTCGCAAAACCGTTACAAGTAAAAACACACCGAACGGAACGAGGATTATTTTAAAAATGTCAACAGGATTGCTGAAAAACACATAGACAATCAGCGCAGGATAGCCGATAAACAGCAGCAGCGGCAGAAAGCGGTAGCAGAATTTCAGCGCATTAAAAGCAAAATTGCGTTCACTAAAAAACTTAATAATCCGTTTGTAGTTCTTCTCGGTAATTTTAAACATCTCCGTTTGCATTGATTTTCGCTTTTATTCTACCATATGCGCTAAACTATTTCAACATTGTATTTTTCAAACCAGTAGTCAAGCTCAATGATATACGCAAGAATCTGCGGAGCCTGCATAAGCTGACCGTACCACGGCGTTGTGATTGACTCGGGATTTTCAATTATGCTTTCTATTGATTTTTTGTTGAGCATTTCGGTGAGAATATTTTTCTTTTCAAGGATTAATTTTACCCTTTTAGCACATTCATCAAAGTAAATCGGGTTGTGTGTTTTTGGGTAGGGACTTTTCTTGCGCCAGCAGATTTCCTTTGGCAGAATATCCTCAAATGCCTTTCTGACAATTCCCTTTTCACGGTTGCCGTATGCCTTTAAGCTCCACGGCATATTGTAGGCGTATTCCACAAGACGGTAGTCGCAGAACGGCACTCTCACTTCAAGTCCGCTGAACATTGAGCACCTGTCCTTGCGCTCAAGCAGGCATTGCATAAACCAGTAGAAATTCAGGAAAAACATCTCTCTCATACGGCTGTCGGTTTCGCTGTCGCTTTTAAGCTTCGGTGCAAGATTGATTGTGTCAAGATACCTCTGTCGCACGTACTCCTCGCCGTTTTTGAGTATTCCGTCCTTCAGAATAAATCTGCGAACGTCCTGACTTTTTGACCAAGGGAAGCAGTCGTCAAAAAGTATGCTTTTGTCGTGATACCACGGATAACCGCCGAACAGCTCGTCGGCACATTCGCCCGAAAGTGCAACAGTATAGTTGTGCTTTATCTCTTTGCAGAACAGCAAAAGTGACGAGTCAACGTCAACATATCCGGGCAAATCCCTCGCCTCAACGCTGTCGCAAAGTGCTTCTACAAGCGCTTTGTTATCGAGAATAACCTCCCTGTGACGAGTGTCGGCGTTATCGGACATCATAGAAATGTACTCGTAGTCGGCATTCGGCTGAAAACGGCTCTTCTTAAAAAATTTTTCGTTGTCACGGTATTCAACCGAGTATGTGTTAATTTTGCCGAGCTTTCGCTCTTTGTAGTATTCGGAGGCTGTTTTTACAATTATACTGCTGTCAAGCCCTCCCGAAAGGAAAAAGCAGAGCGGAACGTCGCTGACAAGCTGTCGCCTTATTGCGTCCGTTAAAAGACTTCTCGTCTTTTCAATTGTTTCGCTCTCGCTGTCGGTGTGTTCTTTGGCTTCAATCCTGTAGTATTGCTCACGGCAGAGAAAGCCGTTTTTGTAAATTGCACATTCACCCGGATTAAGCTCGTGTACCCCCTTGAATACTCCGCATGACGGTGTTCTTGCAGGTCCGAGGAAGAAGATTTCATTCAATCCCTGTTCATCAATCCTCGGCTTGACAATCTTGCTTGCAAGCAGTGCCTTAATTTCCGAGCCGAAAATTAATCCACCCTTGTATTCATAGTAAAACAGCGGCTTTACACCGATTTTATCCCTGCAAAGAAAGATTGATCTGTCATCGCTGTTAAACACTGCAAACGCAAAAATTCCGTTGAGCTTATCCGCACACTGCGAGCCGTATTTAATGTACATCTTAAGTACAACCTCTGTGTCGCTGTGGCCTCTGAAACGAAAGCCGTCTGCTCGCAGTTCCTCACGCAGAGCTTCGGTATTGTAAAGCTCGCCGTTGTAGACAATTACGTATGTTTTTCCCTCGTGAGTCACCGACATAGGCTGTTTGCCGTTTTCACGGTCAATAACAACGAGCCTGCGGTGGATAAGCGCAGTGTTCTTGTTGATGTAAATTCCGTTTTCGTCGGGACCACGTTTTTCAAGCGTTCGTGACATATTGTTGAGGAGCTTAATCCTCATACTCATATCAGCGTCACGCTCAATCCAGCCTGCTATTCCGCACATAAAGTTTACCTCCGATTATCATTTTTGTTTTATAGCTTTAATTGAATATAAAAAGCAAATTGCAACTCCGATAAGCACTGCGGCGGAAATTACCGTTCCTCCGTAAAACTGCGATGCTTCAACCTTTGAGGTTGAAAATACTTCCGAAGTTCCGAGCAAAAATATTGCGCCAAAGTGCGTTAGTAATGCAGTTATAACGCCTTGGATAATTCTTATACAGAAAAATAGTAACTTGTTTACACTGACATTCCCGAGCGCAGAGAAAATCTGAAAGTGAACGCTCAAACCGCCGAATCCAATTGCAAATGCAGTCATTTCAAGAGTGCAGTTTTGTGACAGTCTGTTCACCGCTGAACAGACCTCAAGCAGACAGCAGAGCATATTTTCAGCCGAGTTGTCGCTGATTATCTGCCCGATAATCTCAATAAAAGCAGAGAACAAAACCACAAATGCGCATATGCCGAGTATTCCTTTTGAGCTGTCCAAAGCAGACTCCACAACAGCTGTTCCGACTGAACAGGGTTTATATGACGCTTTGGCACAACAGCAATACTCATTTTTTGACTTGTCAAAAAGATTGACGATAATTCCAAGAAGGATTACCGAAATAATCTGCGAGCAGAGTATGATAAGTCCTATTGTTTTGCTGTTATAAAGCGACTGACCGACAAAGTTTATAATAAATCCCGGCCCTGCACAGACCGAAAACAAAGCCGCTTTCGCTGCCTCTTTATGAGAAACCGCACCGCTTTTTGCAAGCTCTGAAATCCCTTTTGCACCGACAGGATAACCGCCGAGCATAGAAAGTAAAATTACGGGTGCAAAGCTGCCCGAAAGACCGAAAAGTGCCTTTGTGATTTTACCGAAAGGTTTTCCGATTTTCTGCGCCAGACCGCTTTTTACAATAAAAGACGACGCCGCCATAAACGGAAACAGCGACGGCACCAAAACATTAAGGCAAAGGCTGATTCCGTTAAACGCTCCCTTTGAACAGCTCTCGGAGAAAATCAGAATTGAAACGCAGACGGCAAGAGCCGCCAACGCCTTAAAAACCGTTCCTGCTTTTTCGACTGCCGCATTAATATACATATCAATCACCACTAATATATATGATTGAATTTGCATAAAAATAAATAAAACCAACAATAACGGGAGAGATTTTTTTGCAGAAGAAGGATAAACATAACTCCGGAGGTTATGCACCTTTCGGTCTTGATATGGGCGGAATACCTACGATAGAAATGCTCGGCAACAGGCGGATTACGCTTGAAGGCTCAACGGGAATCCTGCTTTACGAGAGCGAAAACATTAAGATTAATACAAACAAAATGGTCGTTTCATTCTGTGGCAGAGGCTTGTGCGTAAGGTGCATTTCCTGCTCGTGCGTTGAGATTGAGGGCTTTGTCACACAAATTGAATTTCTTTATTGAGGTGATTTTGTGTTAGTACAGCTTATAAGATTTTTCAGAGGATACGTTGACTTTACCGCAAACGGAAAGTTCCCCGAGCGTTTTCTTAACATTACTTCACGCTACGGAATTAACCTCTGGAACGCAAAGCCCTCAAAGCACTCTATCAACGCTTCAATGTACATAAGCGACTACCGCAAAATACGCCTTGCGGCAAAAAAGTCGGGCGTGAAAACGAGAATAAACGCAAAGCACGGACTTCCGTTTTTTGTAAACAAATACAAGCCGAGAATCGGAATTCCGATAGGTGCAGTTGCAGGAGTAATTCTGATAATCGTGCTGTCAAATTTTATCTGGTCAGTCAGCATCACAGGAGCACAAACCGTCAGCGAAACGAAAATAAAGCAGGTGTTGTCGGAATACGGCGTTAAAACAGGCGGCTATAAAAACAACCTTGACGTTCAGAAAATCAAGCGTGATACTATGCTTGAAATTGACGAAATCGGCTGGATGAGCGTAAACCTTACGGGCAATATTGCGTCAATTGAAATCAAGGAAAAAGCGAAGAAACCAAAGCTTGATACAAGCACGACTCCCTGTAACATAAAGGCAGAATGTGACGGCGTAATCACGAACATAAAAGCAAAAAAGGGCAGTGTTCAGGTAAAAAAGGGAAGCGGTGTTGCAAAGGGGGATTTGCTTGTCAGCGGTATAATTGAAACAAAAATGAATACCCTACAATATGTGCGTGCAAACGCAGAGGTTTACGCCGACGTTACTTACAAAAAAGACACGTCAATAAAAAGCGAGTATGAATACACATATCCAAGCGGAGAAAAGACTTACCGCAACAGGGCGTTTTTGCTCTGGCTTGAGTTCCCGTGCAGTATGTCGTTCTCGTCATACGAAAACTTTGTTTTCAGCGAATCCTCGCAGAATGTAATCTGCAACGATACCGTACTTCCGCTCGGACTGAAAACAAGTACGCAGTCAGACCTGATAATCGTTGAAAAGAAGCTTACAAAGTCAGATGCAGAAAAAATTTTTATAAACGATTTACTGCTTTACGAAGCGTTTGAAAAGCCGAAAAGCAGGGTCGTCAGCCGAGATATAAGCATAAAAAAGGCAAACGATGAATTTTACTGTCAAACCGATTATATATTTAACGAAAATATTGCGTACAGCGAAGAATTCAGCGTGACAGATTAGGAATTATATGATAAAATAAAAAATTATAAATATTTTTGTAATTTAGGATTTGATTTTATGAGAATACTTTGTATCGGCGATGTTGTAGGAAGCGTTGGCTGTAACTTTCTGCGCAGTAAACTGCCGACAATCAAGAAAATTAAAGCTATTGATTTTGTAGTCTGCAACGGTGAAAATTCCTCCGACGGCAACGGAATAACTCCGACCTCGGCAAAGTTCCTTTTTGACAGCGGAGTCGACGTAATCACCCTCGGAAATCACACCTTCCGCCGAAAGGAAGTGTATGAATATATTGACGAAAGTCCGTTTGTTGCACGTCCTGCGAATTTTCCCGAAAAAACAACGCCCGGAACAGGCATACTCAATATTGATACGGGCAGGAGGATAATTTCCGTCATCAACGTAATGGGCAATATGTGTATGGACAACAACCTCAACTGCGCCTTTGAAACGGTTGACAGAATGCTTGAAAAGGCAGAGGGCAAAATAAAAATTGTCGACTTTCACGCCGAAACAACAAGCGAAAAACGAGCAATGGGATATTACCTTGACGGCAGAGTATCGGTTGTTTTCGGAACTCATACTCACGTTCAGACCTCGGACTGTCAGATACTTCCAAAGGGAACCGGCTACATTACCGACGTCGGAATGACGGGAACAATTCATTCGGTGCTCGGTGTTAAAACCGAGATTATCATTGAAAAGCTGAAAACAAAGCTTCCTGCACGTTTTGACCTTGCAAGCGGTGACTGCAAAATGGAATGTGCAATATTTGATGTCGATGAAAAGACGGGTTTGTGTATAAGTTCTGAAGCTTTGCGTATAGAATGAGCAATTATGACAATAATTGGTTGTTTTTTCTATTGCAAAAAAAGATTAAAGACGTTATAATATAAATAACTATTGTGTAAAATGTCTGTACATTAAAAAGGATGTGCTATTATGATTAACGGAGAAATTCTAAAACAGGCTGTAATTTCGGGCGCAAACAATATCAGCCGCCAAAAAAACAGCATTAACGACCTAAACATTTTCCCTGTTCCCGACGGTGATACGGGTACAAATATGTCAATGACTGTTATGTCAGCGGCAAAGGCTCTTGAGGAGTTTGACGGCACAAGCGCAGGAGAAGCGGCAGGAATTGTAGCTTCCGCAATGTTAAGAGGCGCAAGAGGAAACTCGGGCGTTATTACTTCGCTTATCTTCAGAGGCTTTGCACAGGGACTTAAGGATATGGAAGAGGTAAACGGCAAAAACCTTGCGGCGGCTCTCGGAATCGGCGTTGACGCCGCATACAAGGCTGTTATGAAGCCGACAGAGGGAACAATCCTCACCGTTGCAAGAATGGCTTATGAGGCAGGCGTTGAGGCTGCAAAAGAGGACAGCAGCGCTGCGTTTGTATGGCAGGCAATCTGTGACAAGGCTAACGAAGCTCTTGCAATCACTCCCGAGCTTCTGCCTGTTCTTAAAAAGGCAGGCGTTGTTGACGCAGGCGGAAAGGGACTCTGCGTAATCTTTGAGGGTATGCTTTCCGTAATAAAGGGCGGCGTTGTTGTTGAATACGACGACTCCGCCGAGGTTACCGTTGATACGTTTGACAGTGCTGCGGCTGAATTTGACGAGGAAATCAACTTCACCTACTGCACAGAGTTTATCGTCGGCAGAAATCCCGAGGAGGAAACCGACCCGCAGCTGCTCCGTGAATATCTTGAAACAATCGGCGACTGTGTTGTTGTGGTAAGCGACGAGGAAATCATCAAGGTTCACGTTCACACCGAACAGCCCGGCAATGCGCTTACAAAGGGACTTGAGTTCGGTCAGCTTCTCACCACAAAGGTTGAGAATATGAAGGAACAGCATAAAAACGTAAAGAAATCAAATAAGGCTGAAAAAGAGGTATTCACTCCTGCCGAGCCTGTTGACGACATCGGCTTTGTTGCCGTTGCGGCAGGCGAAGGCTTAAAGGAGCTTTTTAAGGATTTAGGCTGTACAAACGTAGTTTCGGGCGGTCAGAGTATGAACCCCAGCACAGACGATATTTACGAGGCTGTTATGGCTACGCCGGCAAAGAACGTAATCGTTCTCCCGAACAACAAGAACATCGTTCTTGCGGCTGAACAGACTGTTCCTATGGTTACCGACAGAAATGTTGTAATCGTTCCCACACGCACAATTCCGCAGGGAATGACAGCAATGCTCAATTTTGATCCCGAAATTTCGGCTGAAAGCAACGCACAGCTTATGATGGATTCCGCACAGAACGTAGGCACGGGACTTGTAACCTTTGCCGCACGCAGCAGTGAGTTCGGCGGAAAGAAAATCAAAGAGGGCGACATAATTGCTCTTGAAAACGGCAAGCTCACAATTACCGAAAAGAGCGCTGTAAAGGCTCTTGTAAAGCTTGCTAAAAATATGGTAAACCGTGACACCTCGTTTATCACCCTGATTTACGGTGAAGAGGTAAGCGAGGAGGACGCAAACACAGCGTACGAGGAGCTTCGTGACAAGTTCGGTTCACGCACCGACATCTCGCTTGTCAAGGGCGACCAGCCTGTTTACTACTTCATTTTAAGCGTTGAATAAAAACTAACCATGGGCATGATATTGCGTCATGCCCTTTATTTGTAAAAGGTGCAAGTATGGCTTCACTTTATAAAATGCCGATTTCAAATTTAAACGGAATAGGCAAAAAACGTGCCGAGCTTTTTGCAAAGCTCGGAATAACAAGCGTCGGCAGTCTGCTCAATTTCTATCCTCGTGCCTACGAGGACTGGCGTACGGTTGAAAAAATCTCGGATTTGCAGTACGGCAGCCTGTGCTGTATCAAAGCAGTCCTTTCCACTCCGATTTCCGACTCGCTTATAAGCGGCGGTCGGATTATCTCAAAGGGTATGGTGTATGACGACTCAGGCTCTTTGCAGATTGTATTTTTTAACAACAGATACATAAGTGCAATGCTGAAAGGCGGAGAAGAATATTTCTTTTACGGAAGAATAACTGCCGACTCCTACGGTGCTCAGATGATTGCTCCCACATTTTCGCTCGCAAGCGAAGGGGCAAAAATTCACCCTGTATACCGCCAGACGGCAGGACTTGTCAGCAAGACGATTTCAAACGCAGTAAAGCAGGCTCTTTCGCTTTTGCCGAAAACCGTCAACGACCCTCTTCCCGAACAGGTCAGGCACATTTTTGATTTGTGCGATTTGAAACAGGCTTTAAACGATATACATTTTCCGAAAAACAGAGAGTGTCTTGAAAAGGCGCGCAAACGCCTTGTTACCGAAGAACTTGTCGTTCTGAATCTCGGTATGAGAAACCTGCGTGAGCACAGCAGGGGAGAAAGCGGAGTAAAAATTACAAAGAGCTTTTCTTCGGAGTTTGAAACACTTTTGCCGTTCACGCTTACGAATGCGCAGAAAAGAGCTGTTTCCGACTGCGTAAAGGATATGCTTACAAAAACCTCGGCTATGAACAGACTTGTTCAGGGCGACGTAGGCTCGGGCAAAACCGCCGTTGCTGCTTCGGTATGCTATACGGTTGTCAAAAACGGATTTCAGGCGGCTTTTATGGCTCCGACTGAAATCCTTGCAAACCAGCACTACGAAACCTTTAAAAAGCTTTTTGAGAATACCGACATAAGGGTTGCCCTGCTGACGGGAGCACAAAAAGAATCGGAGAAAAAGCGTGTAAGGCAGGCTCTTTCAGACGGAGAAATCGATCTTGTAATCGGCACTCACGCACTCATAACCGATAAAACCGAGTTTAAAAATCTCGGTCTTGCCGTAACGGACGAACAGCACCGATTCGGAGTTGCACAGCGTGCAAAGCTTCTCGGCAAGGGTGAAAACCCTCATCTGCTTGTAATGAGCGCAACGCCGATTCCCAGAACGCTCGGTCTGATAATTTTCGGCGACCTCGACATTTCGGTAATCGACGAGCTTCCGCCCTCACGAAAGCCGGTAAAAACAGTGCTTATGGGTGCTTCACAGCGCAAGAGAATATATAATTTCATCAGAAGTGAAATTTCAGTCGGCAGACAGGCATACATCGTTTGTCCCCTCGTTGAGGAGGGCGAGCTTGAGAACGTGGCGTCAGCCGAGGAGTATGCCGCAGAGCTTATGCTGAAGGAATTTTCCGACATTCCCGTCGGCATTGTACACGGCAAGATGAAGTCGGACGAAAAGGACGAGGTAATGGGCAAATTTGCCTCGGGCGAGCTTTCACTGCTCGTTGCCACAACTGTAATTGAAGTCGGCGTTGATGTTCCGAATGCGTCTGTAATTGTCATTGAAAATGCAGAGCGTTTCGGACTTTCCCAGCTTCATCAGTTAAGGGGCAGAGTCGGCAGAGGAGAATTTCAGTCCTACTGTATTCTCGTAAGCGACAAGACAACTCCGACAACAAAGGCAAGGCTTGAGGTGCTTTGCTCAACAAACGACGGCTTTAAAATTGCCGACGAGGATTTAAAAATGAGAGGTCCGGGCGACTTTTTCGGAGAACGCCAGCACGGACTTCCGCAGATGACTATAGCAGATTTTGCGGACACCAAAAGTCTTGAGCTTTCGCAGAAAATCGCTGACTATATACTGTTTACCTATAAGGATATTCGCTGTGACGAGTTAAGGCTGTTAAGAGCAGAAATCGACAGGCTTTTCGAGCGTGGCGGACAGAATACATTGAATTAGCCGAGTGTTTCAGGTTATCCGGTTTAGTAAGATAAACTATAATTTAATGCGTAATTCGGAATTGAGAACGAGTGGATAGGTTGTAATAATAGAAAAGTTTAGTTCCCGAATTTTAAATTGATATATAAGAAACGTTGAGCTTTTTAGTGTAGGGAACGACCCCTGTGTCGTTCCTAACTGAAATTCAGCTAACTTATATAGGAACGACACAGGGGTCGTTCCCTACGAAAATAGAGGACCGCATTATATTTTTACAAATGCAAACATTTAGTTTTAACACAGTAGTAGGGGACGGCTTCCCAGACGTCCCATTCACAAAAATGTGTGATAATTTTTGTGTGGACACGGCACGCCGTGTCCCTACGACAACGGTGCTGTAATTCCAACGCTAAATTATCGTTTATAAAATTGATATTTTTATATTAAAGGGGAGAAAACCGACTGATGAAAAGAAAGTCAATCAAAATAATATCACTGCT
>CAZNUF010000010.1:0-2531 GCA_964576125.1 uncultured Ruminococcus sp.
TACAAATTTTGCTGAATAAATTAAGGCTGTTCCATTCGGAGCAGCCTTTAGTTTTAATTTTTGTTAATGAAAAATACGGATATTTATTTTATTAGGTGGAATTATGGTTTTGATTGAGAATAAACCATAATTTAGCGGTGAGTTGACTCGCAAAAAAAAATTAAAAATTTCGGTCAAGCCTTTTTAAAGGCTTGCGGGTGTGGGCAGAGCCCACAAAAAGATTGCATTGCAAAATGCAGGAGGGTAGGCAACCCACTAAAGGGGTTCCCTATGGCGAACTACGTTCGCCATAATGTATAAATCGTTACACAATTTATACATAGGGACGTCTAGGAACCCGTCCCCTACGGAAAAAGTTTGTTTGTAACGATAATGTTGATATAATCGGTTGCGTTTGATAATCACTACGGACACAGCACGCCGTGTCCCTACGACTTTAAACATAACGTTTGTATTAATCCGTAGGGAACGACCCCTGTGTCGTTCCTAACTGACATTCAGCTAACCCCTAATAGGAATGACACAGGGGTCATTCCCTACATTATTGTAAAACGCACTCGACAAATTATGGTTTATCTTGCAAGGGGAACAACCTAAAATTTTAACGGCTATAGATTTTTTGCGCTGTCTGTGCATATTCTCAAAATAAAATATTGATTAATATGGTATTTTGTGTTATAATATCATAGTATAGGCAAAATATCTGTGAAAGGATAGTTCTTGATGATAAAAGCTAATGAATACCGCACCGTTACCTGCGGTGAGTTAAGAGAAAGCAATATCGGTCAGCAGGTCAGAGTTGCCGGCTGGGTGGAAAATATCCGTGACCACGGCGGCGTTATGTTTCTTGATATTCGTGACCAGTACGGCGTGCTTCAGGTTGTTGTTCACAATGATGAGCTTCTTAAAAATATAAATAAGGAGTGTACCGTTACTTTAAGCGGCGAGGTCGTTAAGCGTGACGAGGACACCATAAATAAAAAGATTGCGACGGGATATGTTGAGGTTCACACAGAGGATATTACGGTTCTCGGCAAGTGCAAAAACGTACTTCCCTTTGAGGTTGCTACTTCAACTAATACATCAGAGGACGTGCGTTTAAAGTACCGTTTCCTCGACCTTCGTAATCCCAAGGTTCACAACAACATTATGTTTCGTTCTAATGTTGTTTCTTTCCTGCGCACAAAGATGAATGAGCTTGGCTTTACCGAGATTAATACTCCGATTCTTTCCACCTCATCTCCAGAGGGCGCAAGAGATTACCTCATTCCCAGCCGTAAGCACAAGGGCAGATTCTATGCTCTGCCGCAGGCTCCGCAGATTTTTAAACAGCTCCTTATGGTTTCGGGTTTTGACAGATATTTCCAGATTGCTCCTTGCTTCCGTGACGAGGACGCTCGTGCCGACCGTTCACCGGGCGAGTTCTATCAGCTCGACTTTGAGATGGCTTTTGCAACGCAGGAGGACGTTTTTGCAGTTGCAGAGGAGGTTTTGTACGAAACATTCAAGAAGTTCTCGGATAAAGAGGTTTCAAAGCCTCCGTTTGCACGTATTCCCTACGCTGAGAGTATGGTTAAATACGGCACAGATAAGCCGGATTTGCGCAATCCGCTTGTGATTGTTGAAATCAGTGATATGTTCGTTGAAACGGATTTTGCTCCGTTCAGAAAGAAAACTGTTCGTTCAATCAATGTTCCGAATGCCGCTTCGCAGAGCAAAAAGTGGTTCAAGAGAATGGAGGAGTTCGCTCTTTCAATCGGTATGAAGGGTCTCGGCTACGTTAAGGTGAACGACGACCTCACCTTTGACGGTCCGATTGACAAGTTCCTTAAAGAGGGCGACCGTGAGGAGCTTATAAAGAGAAATAACTCCAAGGCAGGCGACGTAATTTACTTTATCGCCGACACTGCAAAGGACGCTCCTAAGCTTGCAGGTCAGATAAGAACAGAGGTTGCAAAGCGTCTTGACCTTATCGATACAAGCCGTTTTGAGCTTTGCTTTATTGTTGACTTCCCGATGTTCGAGCGTGACGAGGAGACAAATCAGATTATCTTTACTCACAATCCGTTCTCAATGCCGCAGGGCGGTCTTGACAGCCTTTTAAATAAAGACCCCGAAGAAATCCTTGCATATCAGTATGACATCGTATGCAACGGCGTTGAGCTTTCGTCGGGCGCAGTGCGTAACCACGATATTGATATTATGAAAAAGGCGTTCGAGATTGCAGGCTATACAGAGGACGACTTAAAGGCTAAATTCTCGGCTCTCTACAATGCGTTCCAGTACGGCGCACCGCCGCACGCAGGTATGGCACCCGGTGTTGACAGAATGATTATGCTGCTCACCGAGGAGGAGAACATCAGAGAGGTAATTGCATTCCCGATGAACTCAAATGCGCAGGATTTACTGCTCGGCTCACCGGGCGAGGTAACCGAACAGCAGCTGCGTGAGGTTCACATTAAGTTAAGATAAATAACACTCAAAGGGCGAGTTGTAGGAAAATATGACTTGCCCTGATTCTGTTTACAAAG